>CAYWMF010000059.1:0-7623 GCA_964459175.1 uncultured Oscillospiraceae bacterium | reverse complement strand
GCTTTCGCTCACTTTTTTCCTGCATAAATAATATTTTATTGACTTTTAAAAAGTCGTAAGGAGACCGCTTAGTTGTTTTCGTTATCCCATTTACCGTTTTCTGTAACTTCGCTATCCGCTTTAGCGGCGGCAACTTGATTGACACTACGTACAATTTCGTTACCGTAAATGGTGTAGGTTTTATCTTCAAGACTGTTATTGAAATCAGACTTTAATTTATAAGTAACATACGGTCTTGCGGAAATTTCGGTAGATTTATGAGCTTCGTCAATCTTAGTAAGAACACCGGTAAAAATCTGATAGCCGGTAAATTCATAAAACTTTTTATCTGCAATATTGACGACACAATCAGCACCCTCAAATTTACCGTTTTTTCCGGTGTTCGTTGAAGTCGAAACAGAAACCGTTTCAAAGGAGCTGTTGTTTCTGAACTCTTTAGGAATCATCAAAGTACCATAGCTTACAATCTCATATTGTTCGGAATTGTACGCAAACTTTGTGCCGAATCTGAGAGCGTCCATATCCTCATCATTTTCTTTATTACGAATCTGTGCGCCGAGAGTTTCAAGAGTTATTGCATCAAGCTTATTAAGAGTTACGTCAACAGTGGCAGTTTTATATACTCCGCCGCAGGAAACGGTGACAGCAACACTGCATTTATCGGCGGTACGATCAAAATTCGTTGCATTTGCGGCAACGGAAATGTCGTTGTTTGCAGATTCAATTGCTTTTCTTACATAATCCTCAATCGCAATTTCACCGACTGCCTGGTGCAGATTGTAAGAGAACGAGGTTTTTTTAATATTCTCCAGCGCGGTATTGACTTTTTCAATTCCGGAAGTGTATTCGGTAGCATACGTTGCATCTTTCAGCATCGTGTCCTTGTCCTTGTAGAATGCGATGTATGCAATGTCGAAAAATGCTCCGTTTTGAGCTGTACTCTTCAACTGAAATTTAAAACCGTCTAAAGCAAATTCGTCCTTTGCCGACGGAAAAGGATAGTAGCGGTCATCTGAGCCATAATCCCATTTTTGTGTAGTAGACCACGTATGTCCATCACTTTCGATCTCGATATACTCGATGTTCCACGCGTTTGTTCTGTCAACTTTATCAGCAGAATTATATGACAGCATTGCATCATACCACGTTTCACCGTCTCTCGCAGCCGCGGTAAGATAGTCATGAAGATCTGAATACCAATAGTTGGCGTCTCCTTGAAGAGGATACATTTGAATTTGATATTGATAATTGGTTCTGAATCTCATTCTAATATATGGATATTCGTAAAGATCCAGACCTAAGCCATCAGAATCCTTAATAACATTTTTGATATTAAATTCGGTTGTTGCTTCTTGTGAATCTGCGTTAAGCCTGAGCACGTCTCCGTGCTGTTCGCTTGTTAATTCTTTATTATCAACAGCGGGGTAAAGCTCAGCGCCGGTATAAAGTATTACGGAATCATCGTAAGCCTTCATATCTTCTTCGCTTTCGAAATATCCTATATACTCAATTTCAGCAAACAAATCACCATCCGGGCTCTCGGTGTATTCTTTGAACTGAAAGAACGGAGTTGAAACTTTGGCATTGTCTTCGTATTTTCCAAGCGATATATAGCAATCATCGTTACTGTTATTGTCGTCAAAAGAAAATTCAATTACATGCCAGTTGCTATCAGCTATATTGCTTAAACCTTTAAAATCTGCACGGTGGTGGCTGTTGCCCCTACCCGCATAATACTGAATTGTCTCCGAATAATTAGTACGCATTTTAAGCTTAACATAAGGGTAATCTTTCAAATCGAATGCTTGTTCGCCAAGATTTAAATAAGCCCATGCCGAGCAATCATTGTATGCCTTTTCTGCCGGCATATCAATTCTAAGTACACCATTATCCGTACCTATATCATAGTTGTTATAGCCGGAGCCATCGGTAATATTCACTGTAAGATTTCCTTTGTTATCCCAGCGAATAATTTTGTAGTTATCCGTCTCAGTCGCAAAAACGCTGAATATTGTCATTATACACAGCAAAGCGGTGAAAACAGAAATGCGAAGAATGTTTTTTGCTTTCATTTTAGGTCTCCTTTTCATTTTTTAGTATAAATTATGCCTTTTCCAAATGTGACAGTAATATTATACTATCGAAAAGGATTTTTGTCAATATACTAAAAGCCGTTTTTTCAAACTTCGGCATTTTTGACAAAATTTATGCGCATCTTTCGTGGTGTTTGATGATAGAATAACTATAATTTTGTAGAAGAAATAGGGTCTTAATGTTTATACGCAAAGGATAAACACCTCCTCCGTCGCCTATCGCCGACACCAAGCATTTGAAAAATGCTGCCCCTACAAGGGGAAAGCTTCAAGATGAAGATTTTGCGAAGCAAAATCAACCACAATTGCGAATTTGCTTGCAAATTCGTGAGGGCACGCTTGCGTGACCTCGGTATTAGCTAATTGCGAATTGCTAATTGCGCATCCCTATAACGGCGCCGTGAAATATGTTATTTTTGTGTATTTTGGGGAATTTTATTGACAAAAAGGAAAAAATGCGATATAATAGTTAAGTTGATAATTAATTATTAAAGGAGGAAGAATTTAAGGAGGAAAAATGGAACATAAACCGTTGATGCTCACTCTTAAGCACACCGACAGAGCGTGGGCGGGGTATATGCGAAAGTTGGCGCTGGAGGCGGGAATTCCCGATTCGTACAGACCGATAGTAATGTTTCTGGCGCGGCACGGTCAGGCAAGCCAAAAGGAGCTTGCCGCTTACGCGCAGACCACCTATGCCGCGGTCAGCCGCACGGTCAAGGAAATGCAGCTTACCGGCTATATTAACAAGGAAACCGACGGCGACGACCGTCGATATGCCAAGCTGTCGTTGACGCCCAAGGGGCTGGAGTGTGCGGACAGAATCCGCGATAAGATTCACGAGGCCGACCGCATTATCACAATGGCCGTCAGTGAGGAAAAAGAGCGGGAAATTGTCGAAACAATGCAAAAAATAACAGAGCTTATCAAAACATTCGATTAAGAAAGGACACTGTATGCTAAAATACCTGAAAAAATATTGGTTCTGGTGCATTATCGCGCCGCTTTTCATGCTGGGCGAAATTGCGATGGACCTTTTACAGCCCGATTTCATGAAGCAAATTGTGGACAACGGCGTGCTTGTCGGCGATATGCAGGTTGTGTTCGGCGTGGGGCTCAAGATGATTGTGCTGGTGCTGTTCGGCGGAATGTGCGGCTTTTTGTGCGGCGTTTTCGCAAATTTTGCCGCACAGCGCTTCGGCAACGACCTGCGTAAGGATCTGTTTGCCAAAATCATGAATCTTTCGTTCCAGCAGACCGATAAAATTTCCACCGGCTCGCTGGTAACACGACTTACCAACGACGTAACCCAGGTGCAAAACATGGTCATGATGTCTATTCGCTCCTTTGTGCGAAACATCATGATGTTTGTCGGCGGCATTATCATGCTGTACCATCAGGCGCCGATATTTGCCGCGGTCACCGCCTGCGGACTGCCGTTTGTTATCGTTATCGTCTGGTTCTTTATGAAAAACGCCTCCAAGCTGTTTGCTGTCGTTCAGAAAAAGCTGGACGGCGTGAACAATGTCATGCAGGAGGACGTGGCGGGCGCGCGCGTTGTAAAGGCATATGTCAAGGAGGACTACGAAATACAGCGCTTTGACAACGCCAACGACGATTTGTGCGGCGTCAACCTCAAGGTGCAATCGTTGCTTGCCTGGATGGGTCCCTGCATGAATATCGTGCTCAACCTGTGCGTTGTCGGCGTTATCATGGTAGGCGGCTTTGACGTCAGAACCGGCGGCGGCATCACCACCGGCGAGATTATGGCGGCCATTACCTACGTTGCCATGATACTTCACGGCGTTACCTTTATGGCCAACATTTTCCAGACGTTCACCCGTGCCAAAGCGTCGGCTGCACGTATAAACGAGGTGTTAAACAGTGATAAAATCATTTGCGACGGCGCCGAAAACAGCCAAAGCGATCGCAAGGGCGAAATCGAATTTAACAACGTAAGCTTTTCTTACCCGAATTCCAGCGGCGAAAAGGTGCTGGAAAACATAAGCTTCAAGCTCAAAAAAGGCGAAACCCTTGCGATAATGGGCGCTACCGGCTGTGGCAAAACCTCGCTGGTTAACCTGATTCCGCGTTTTTACGATGCCGACGAGGGTGAGGTTCTTGTTGACGGCGTTAACGTCAAAAGCTACACGCTGGAGGAGCTGCGCGGAAAAATCGCCGTGGTTTTGCAAAAGGCTGAGCTTTATTCGCGCTCGATTGAGGAGAATATCCGTTTCGGCAAGCCGGACGCCACGCCGTGGGAAATCAAGGCGGCGGCGCAAATTGCTCAAGCCGACGACTTCATCTGCGCCACTCCCTACGGCTATCACACTCCGGTCACCGAGGGCGGTCATTCGCTTTCGGGCGGTCAGAAGCAACGAATTTCCATCGCACGTGCCGTGCTGAAAAACGCCGAAATTTTGATTTTTGACGACGCAACCAGCGCTCTCGACCTCAAAACCGAGGCTAAGCTGTATGCGGCTCTGCGCGAAAGCTGTCCCGATACCACCAAAATCATCATTGCTCAGCGTATCGCCTCGGTCAAAAACGCCGACCGCATCGCCGTAATGGAAAACGGCAAAATCACGGCGCTGGGCACACACGACGAATTGCTGAATGCCTCCGAAATATACAGCGAAATCTATCGCTCACAGCTTAAGGAAGAGGGTGCAAAAATATGACGGACAACACACTCCCGCGCGGCTTTGAAAACAAGCCCGAGCACGGCGCCGACTTCAAGGCACAGGATCCGCACAGAAACAACAATCCCGGCATTATGCGCCGCGGCCCCGGCGGTCCGGGCGCAATGGGGCGCGCCATCGAAAAGCCCAAAGACGCCGGCAAAACCGTCAAAAGGCTTTTGGGCTATTTTGCCAACGAAAAAAAGCTGCTGATTCCGCTGATTTTGGCGGTTGTCGCAACCACAATTTCCTCGCTTTTCGCCCCCGGCTTACAGGGAGGCGCCATCGACAACATCGACCGCCGCGAATGGGATGCGCTGTTTGTATCGCTGGTTTTGATGCTGTTGGTTTATGTTCTGAACACCGCGTTCACGCTGGCGCAGTCGCTTTTGTCGGCGCATTTGAGCCAGCGCATCGTGCGCACAATGCGTCATGATTTGTTCCGCAAGATAGTAAATCTTCCTATTAAATATATTGACACTCACTCCAACGGCGACATCATGAGTCGCATGACCAACGACGTCGAAAATATTTCCAACACCGTTTCGCAAAGTCTGGGCTCGCTGATTTCCGGCGCGCTGACTATTGTCGGAACCATCGCGATAATGTTCTATTATTGCTGGCAGCTGACGCTGATAACCATGCTGACGGTTATTTTGACGCTCATTGTTACCAAAAATCTGTCCAAGGTTATGCGCAAGGTGTACAAAAAACGTTCGGTTGCGCTCGGCCGCCTCAACGGTCACTCGGAGGAAATGATCACCGGCTACAAGACCATTGTTTCCTACAACAGCGAGAAAAACGTCATCGGCGAATTCGACGCCATGTCGGACGAACTGTGCGATGTCAGCATACGCGCCGAAATTCTTGGCGGCTCGATGGGTCCTATCATGAACTGCATTTCAAACATAAGCTTTGTTATTGTGGCGGCGTTCGGCGGCTATTTTGCCCTTCCGCAGGTCGGCCTTATATCAATAGGTACGATTTCGGCGTTCATAATTTACGCCAAGCAGTTTTCCCGCCCGATTAACGAAATTGCCATGCTTTACGGCGCGCTTCAAACGGCTCTTGCCGGCGCCGAGCGTGTGTTCGAGCTTATCGACCAGCCGGATGAGTCCGACGGCGGTGAGCGCGATTTGAGCGGCATAAAGGGCGAGGTTTCGTTCAAAAATGTCAACTTTTCCTATGTGCCTGACAAGCAGGTGCTGTATGATTTCAATCTCGACGTTTCGCCCGGACAAAAAATCGCGCTTGTCGGCGCGACCGGTAGCGGTAAAACCACCGTTGTAAACCTGCTGATGCACTTTTACGACATCGACAGCGGTGAAATACTCATCGACGGCGTGAACATAAACGACATCAAAACCGACGAACTGCGCCGCAACATCGCCATCGTGCTCCAGGATACCGTGCTTTTCTCGGACACCATCGGAAATAACATCAAATATTCCGACATGAGCGCCGACGACGAGCAGGTCAGAGCCGCCGCCGAAATGAGCAATTCCGCCTACTTCATCGAGCGCCTGCCCGAGCGCTACGAAACCTATCTCAAGCAGGCGGGCGCCAATATTTCACAGGGTCAGCGCCAGCTTCTAGCAATTGCCCGCGCGGTTTTGGCAGACCCGAAAATCTTGATACTGGACGAGGCCACCTCCTCGGTCGATACCCGCACCGAAAAGAACATCCAGGACGCCATGGTCAAGCTGATGAAAAACCGCACCAGCCTTATCATCGCCCACCGCCTTTCCACCATTCAGGACTCCGACAAAATCGTCGTTATGGATAAGGGTCGCGTCGTCGAAATCGGCAACCACACCGAGCTTTTGGCGCAAAAGGGCCGCTACTACGAGCTTTACATCACCCAGTTCGCCGGCAATCAGACCTGATACAAATCATTGCGCAGGCTAATTCGTATTTGAATAATAATGCGTATTTCAGAGCGATAATATTGCGCGTTTCAAAACGATTTTTACTTGCAATTTCACTTTCTTGCATTGCACATGGGCTGTAAATTTATTTTTCCGTATCGGATAACAAACGAGAGGCTGAGTCAAAAGCTTTTAATAAAGCTTAAGACTCAGCCTCTTTTGCCGAAAACAATATCAGTGTTTTAACGAGCCTACTTTCGTATGACTTTTAATTTTTTAGGACTGATAGCCCATTGTAACCTCAACGTCGATTTCCTCGCCGCTGCGGTCAACGCGGACGGTTACGGTGTCGCCCGGCTTAACCTTGCCGATTGCTTCGGTGAGGTCGTCGGAATCGGCGATGTCCTTGCCGTTGAATTGGATGATAATGTCGCCGCGGCGAATGCCGGCCTTGAGCGCCGCACCGCCCGGTGTGAGCTGATATACCAGAACGCCCTCGGGAATGCCGTAATATTTTGCTTCTGCGGCGGAAACCTCGTAGAATTCGATGCCGAGGTAAGCCTTACCGGTGACAAAATCGCCCTCGGGACGCTCGACAACCTCGCCGTTTTCCATAAGCTCGTTGGCAATAGAGATAACGCCGTTGATGGGAAGCGCGAAGCCCATGCCCTCGTAGCCGTTGCCCAGCTTCAGCGAGTTCATGCCGATTACGCGGCCGAAGCGGTCGAACAGCGGGCCGCCGGAGTTACCCGAGTTAATGGGCGCATCTATCTGGATAACCGTCATGGTTTTGGTGGTATTGCCGTAGTTATCGGTGATTTTGACGTCGCGGTTGATGGCCGAAATCATGCCGTGGGTGGCTGTTCCGGCAAATTCGATGCCCGCCGGGGTGCCGATTGCGATAACATGGTCGCCCTGAACCAGCTCGTCGGAATTGCCAAGCTCAACCGCCGGAAAATCACTGCCCTCGATTTTGACAAC
>CAYWMF010000058.1:0-7641 GCA_964459175.1 uncultured Oscillospiraceae bacterium | reverse complement strand
GTACCGGAGCGATGGCTCTGGTCGCTCAGTCTGCCGATTATCTTATTATTGAAAAGAAAAACGGCAAGCTTTATTTGACGCCGCCCTCTGTTGTAAAGACGGTTCAGGGCAAACAAAGCGGTTCTGCCGACAATGCGTTGGAAAGCGGTGTTGCGGCTAAGCTCTGCGATGGTGATACCGAATGCCTTAATGCCGCGCGTGAGCTGATGTCTTATCTGCCCGCAAACAATTTGGAAGGACCTATGTATACTTGCGAGGATACCGATGATATTGCTCGTGCAACCGCATATATCGCTTCGGTAAGCGATACGGACAGTGTCGAGATTGACAAGGTTCTTGCGGATATTGCCGATAACGGTAAGTATATCGAGATTTCCGAGGCGTACGGTAAGGATATTAAATGTGGCTTTATTTCACTTGCCGGCTCGACTGTCGGATTTGCTGCTTGCGATATTTTGCAGAATGACGGCTATACTTCCGCCGATGCATGCGTCAAGACCGCACGTCATCTCAATTATTGCGATGCGTTCGGTATTCCTTTCTTGACGATAGTAAATTCCAACGGCTTTGCCGAAGCTGCTGACAATGCCGGCGCCGCCGCAAAGCTGGCCGCCGCATATGCAACTGCGGGTGTACCATGCGTAACGCTGACACTCGGTAAGGCATACGGATCTCTGTTTACCGTGCTGGGCTCAAAGTCGATCGGCGCCGATTTGACATATGCGCTTGATTTTGCCGAAATCAGCGTACTGTCTCCCGAAAAAGCCGTTAATTTCACATGGCATGAAAAAATTGATGGCTCAAAGGATCCCGCCAAGGCACGTCAAGAGCTTTACGAGGAGTGGAGCATAAAGATGGCTTCGCCGGTTCAAGCAGCGTACAAAGGCAATATCGACGATATAATTTCTGCCGACGAGGTTAGAAGCACTTTGGTCGGAGCATTTGAAATGCTTTCTTCCAAGAGTGAAATCGTTCCGACGAAAAAGCATTCAAATCTTCCTCTGTAAGAAAGGGGAGACAATATGTTAGAATTAGCTCAAAATTCAACGGCTATGGAAAAGCTGATTTACGGCTTAAAGGTCACCGGACTCGGTATAGGTACGGTGTTCGCCGTGTTAATTTTCCTTTGGTTCGTCCTTTCATTGATGCAGTTGGTTTACAAAAGCAAAAACAGCTCTAACTCCGCCGAACAGGAGAAAAAGACTTCTCCGGTGGCTAATGTGCCTGTTTCGGTTCAGCCGATTTTTGAAAGCGATGAGGACGACAACGAGCTGGTTGCCGTTATCATGGCGGCTGTGTATGCCGCAAGCGGCGCTGTGCCGGGCTCACTACGAATGGTTTCCTGCAAAAAGCGTCAAAAGACGCCGTGGAACAGAAAATAATTTTAAGGAGAATTGTTATGAAGAAATATAATGTTACCGTAAACGGTAAAAGCTATGAAGTTGAGGTCGAGGAAGTAGGCGGCGCTGCTTATTCCGCTCCTGCCGCTCCCGCAGCACCCGTAAATACCGCACCCGCACAGGCTCCCGCGGCGCCCGCTGCCGCTCCCGCACCCGCACCCAAGGCAACGCCTGCCGCCGCTTCCGCAAACGGCAAGCCGATTACTTCGCCGATGCCCGGAACAATACTTAAGATAAATGTAACCGTCGGTCAGAAGGTTGCTAAGGGCGAGGCGCTTTGTATACTTGAAGCCATGAAGATGGAAAACGATATCGTTACTCCGGAGGATGGAGTTGTTGCTTCTGTAAATACTCAGAAAGGCGCATCCGTCAATTCAGGCGATTTGCTTTTTACAATCGCATAACCAAAATACCGTCTTAAAGGACAGAAAGTGAGGTAGCGAGCTGATTTTTTGTTAAAATGCTCGTTGTTGATCAATGCTTGATGCTGTAATTGAATTTTGCGGCAGTACCGGTATAGCCAAGCTTCTTTCCGAAATCGGCGGTTGGAAAACGCTGGTTATGTATGTGATTGTTTCAGTGCTTTTCTATCTTGCTGTTGTGAAAAAGTTTGAACCGTTGTTGTTGCTTCCTATAGCTTTCGGTATGCTTCTTGCAAACCTGCCCGGCGCAAACCTGATACACATGGATTTGTTTATGGGTTCCGAAGAGCTTGATATTGTAAAAATAGTTAAAGAGGGAGGTCTTTTGGACTTCCTGTATCTCGGTGTTAAGCTGGGCATATATCCGCCGCTTATTTTCATGGGCGTCGGTGCTATGACAGACTTCTCGCCGCTTATCGCTAACCCGAAATCGTTGCTTCTGGGTGCCGCTGCTCAGCTGGGCGTATTCGCGGCTTTCTTGGGCGCGCTGTTTTTGGGCTTTACCCCTCAAGAGGCGGCCTCGATAGGTATTATAGGCGGAGCCGACGGCCCTACCGCAATACTGGTTACCAAAACCTTGGCCGCGCATTTGCTCGGACCTATCGCTATAGCGGCGTACTCGTATATGGCGCTGATTCCATTTATTCAGCCGCCTATAATGAAAATGCTGACTACCGAAAAGGAGCGTTCCATCGTAATGGAGCAGCTTCGCCCGGTTTCAAAAACCGAGCTGGTAGTATTCCCGATACTTGTCGCACTGGTTGTATCGCTGATTCTTCCTGATTGCGCGGCGCTGGTCGGAATGCTTATGCTGGGCAATCTGCTTAAGGTAAGCGGCGTAACCGAACGTCTTTCCAAGACCGCACAAAACGAGCTTATGAATATAGTTACTATATTCTTGGGCGTTTCTGTCGGTGCTACCGCGAATGCCGAAAGCTTCCTTTCTCCGCAGACCCTGTACATCATTGTTCTCGGACTTGCCGCTTTCTGCTTTGCGACAGCCGGCGGTGTGCTGTTCGGTAAGCTTATGTGCTTCCTGACTAAGGGCAAAATCAATCCGCTTATCGGCTCTGCCGGTGTTTCGGCGGTTCCTATGGCGGCGCGTGTTTCGCAGACTGTCGGTCAGAAAGCAAACCCCGCAAACTTCCTGCTGATGCACGCTATGGGCCCGAATGTGGCCGGCGTTATCGGTTCAGCCGTTGCGGCGGGCGTATTCCTTGCAATTTTTAAATAATTCAGAAAGGAAAATATAATTATGCCGAAGGTAAAAATTACGGAAACCGTTCTTCGCGATTCTCATCAGTCGCTTATTGCAACCAGAATGACCACCGAAGAAATGCTTCCGATTTTGGATAAATTGGATAAAATAGGCTATAATGCCTTGGAATGCTGGGGAGGCGCAACCTTTGACGCTTGCCTGCGCTTTCTCAACGAAGACCCCTGGGACAGACTTCGCAAAATCAGAGATAAAGTAAAGAACACAAAGCTCCAGATGCTTTTCAGAGGACAGAATATTTTGGGCTATCGTCATTATGCAGATGACGTAGTTGAATATTTTGTACAGAAATCCATCGCTAACGGTATTGATATAATCAGAATTTTCGACGCGCTGAATGACCCGCGCAACCTCAAGGTAGCTATCAATGCTACCAAAAAAGAGGGCGGACACGTACAGGCGGCGTTCAGCTATACTACAAGCCCGGTTCATAACAATGAGTATTTTGCAAAATATGCAAAACAGCTCGAAGAAATGGGCGCGGATTCTATCTGCATTAAGGATATGTCCGGACTTCTCAAGCCGTACGACGCTTATGAGCTGGTAAAGTCGCTTAAGGCTAATACCAAGTTGCCTATCGAACTGCATACTCACTATACCTCGGGTCTCGCTTCAATGACGGCTCTTAAAGCAATTGAGGCCGGCTGTGATATTATCGACACCGCTATTTCTCCCATGGCAATGGGTACTTCACAGTTGCCGACCGAATCGCTGGTCGCAACGCTTGCAGGAACGGAATACGATACCGGACTGGATCTTGCGGCGCTGGACGAAATTTGCAAATACTTTACGCCTTTACGCGAAAAATATATCAAGAGCGGTTTGCTTGACCCTGCCGTTCTTAAGGTTGACGTAAATGCGCTTATGTTCCAGGTGCCGGGTGGAATGCTTTCCAACCTTGTTTCTCAGCTCAAGCAGGCAGGAAAATCCGATAAGCTCCGCGAGGTTCTGGAGGAGGTTCCGCGCGTAAGAGCGGATGCCGGTTATCCTCCGCTTGTTACACCCTCCAGCCAGATTGTCGGTACACAGGCCGTGTTTAACGTAATAAACGGTGAAAGATACAAGATGGTTACCAAGGAGTTTAAAGCACTTGTAAAAGGCGAATACGGTAAAACTCCGGTGCCGATTTCAAAGGAATTTATCAAAAAGATTGCCAAGGACGAGCCTCTTACCACAGGTCGCCCGGCTGATGCACTTAAGCCCGAGCTCGAAAAGCTGCGCGGCGAAATCAAGGAGTATATCGAACAGGATGAAGATATATTATCCTACGCGTTGTTTGAGCAGGTAGCTTTGAAATTCTTTGAAAAACGCCGTGCCGAAAAGTATAAGTTGGACGCGGATAACGGAGATATCGAGAAACAGGTTCATCCGGTTTAAGCTTTGAAAGTTTGACAGTCTGAAATCGGGGCACATTGTGCCCCGATTTATTTATATATTATATATTGGGAGAAAAAATGATTAAAAATTTGTTGTTTGATTTGGACGGAACCCTCACCGATCCGAAGGTCGGTATAACCTCTTGCGTGGCATACGCCGCTAAAAAAGAAGGCTTGGGCGCATATGATCCGAATGAATTTGTATCGTTTATCGGACCGCCGTTGAAGCAAATGTTTATGTCATATTTTAATGTGGACGACTCGGCAGGGGAGCGGCTGGTGAAGTATTACCGTGAGCGCTTTTCTACCATAGGGCTTTTTGAAAACACGCCGTATGACGGAATAGAATTGCTTTTGGAAAACTTAAATGGCAGAAATCTTTATGTCGCAACATCAAAGCCGGATGTGTTTTCACTCAGAATACTTGAAAAATTCGGACTTTTAAAGTATTTCAAAAAGGTATATGGCAGCTCTCTTGACGGTACGCATACCGAAAAGGGCGAGCTTATTGCGCATTTGCTCAAAAGCGAAAGCATTATGCCCGAGGAATGCATTATGATAGGCGACAGAAAATATGATGTTATCGGAGCTAAGCAAAACGGCATAAAATCGGTAGGTGTTTTGTACGGCTATGGCAGTAAATCGGAATTTGAGCAATGTAAACCCGATTATATTGCGGAAAATATTGACGAATTGGCAAAGTTGTTGTATAATATATAAGTAAATCAAAAACGGAGCTGAATTATGAAAATATTTTTGACAACTATGTCGATGGGCATCGGTGGCGCCGAAACCCATGTATATGAATTATCGCTTTCACTTGTTGAACGCGGCTACGATGTTACAATAATTTCTGCCGGCGGCGACTTTATGCCACAGCTTTTGGATAGGGGAGTAAAGCATATCTATGCCCCGATGAATGTACGCTCGTTCAAGGCTATTTTCGAATCGTACAAAATTGTGTGTGACGCCGTCAAAAAAGAAAAGCCGGCTCTTATACACGGCCATGCTCGTATACCGGCGCTGGTTTCCTATTATGCGGCAAAAAAGTATAATGTGCCATTTGTTACCACGGATCACGGCAAGTTTGACACCTCCTTTATGACTACATTGATGACGCGCTGGGGCGATAAAACCCTTGCTGTCAGCGAGGATTTAAAGGATTATTTGCTGGAAAATTATAAAATCAAAGAGGAAAATGTTTTTCTCACAATAAACGGCATTAATACCGATGTGTTCACGCCCGAAAGGAAAAGAAATCTTGACTTGCTTGACGAATTCGGCATACCGCATAACGCCAAGGTCATTCTTACGGTTTCGCGGCTTGATACAACTGCCTTTCGATGTGCCGAGGAGCTTATAGAATGCGCGGAAAAGATATATAGCAAAAACGCGAATACACGGATCTTGATAGTCGGCATCGGTGATTTGTATCAGGATATTAAGGAAAAAGCCGATAAGGTCAACGACAAACTGGGCTTTGAATATATAGTTATGGTGGGCAGGCGAACCGATATTTGCGAAATTTGCTCGCTGGGCGACGTTTTTTGCGGAGTTTCGCGCGCGGCGATGGAAGCGGCCGCGTCCGGCAAACCGATACTGCTCGCCGGCAATGGCGGCTATTTCGGCGTTCTCAACGAAAACAATCTTTCGCAGGCCGAAAGCTATAATTTTACCTGTCGCGGAATTAGTACCTTTGATAAAGAAAAATTCGTTGACGATATTTTAACTTCACTCGAAAACGGCGATGAAGTGAAGCAAACTGCCGCATTTTTGCGCAAATATGTTATAAATAATCTTTCGGCAAAGCGTATGACCGACGATACCGAAAAAGTGTATTTTCAAGCGCTAAAAGAAAAGGGCAAATACGACTGTGTTCTTTTGGGCTATTACGGCTTTGGAAACATGGGCGACGATGCACTTTTGATGAACGTTATAAGTAATTTGCGCGCCAAAATCCCGTATTTGCGTATTGCTGTGCTGTCGCATAATGTCAGAAGTATGCGCGAAAAGCTGAAAAATGTTAAAGCCGATGCGTATAATCGCTTTAATCCGTTCAGTGTTGCCAAGATTTTTCGCAATGCCGAATATCTTGTTTTTGGCGGCGGTACGCTTTTACAGGACAATACCAGCAGCAGATCGCTTTTGTACTATTTATATATGATACGCCGAGCAAAAAAGCATAATATGAAGGTTATTCTTTACGCCAACGGCATAGGTCCGGTGCATAAGGCGGCGAATAAAAGAAGAATTCAAAAAATTCTTCCGCAGGTTTCGCTTATTACCGCACGTGACGAACAAAGCTACGAGTATATTAAATCCCTTTACCCGAAAGCAAATATATATCTTACCGCCGATGAAGCGCTTACGATACAAAAAGGCGAGGCAGGAGAGCTTATTTCAAAGGAGCTTATAAACAGCGGCTTTATTTGTGTGTCGGTGCGAAAATGGCGCGGAATCAAAGATGAAGAGTATACCGGATATATCGACACAATATCAAAATTTTGCGAAAAAAACGGCCTTTCGATATTGTTTATCGTCATGGAGAAAGCCAACGACGCCGCAATTACCGAAAAACTTACACACTATGTTAAAGTGCCTACGCAGGTTCTTTTCGCCGGTGACGACATGAGCGGCGAACAGCTTACCGCGATAATGGCTAAAGCAGTATTTACGGTTTCTGTCCGACTTCACAGCCTTATTTTTTCCGCGTGCGCCGGTGTGCCGATGATAGGGCTTGTCTATGATCCAAAGGTTTCGTCGTTCATGCGACTGGCAAATTCCGACGAGGATTATATAATTGACGTAGGGGAGAGCGGCAAAGAAAAATTGGGTCGCGCTCTGGAAAAAATGCACAAAAGCATTGCTTCCGAAAAGCAACGCCTTGAAAAAAGGCTGGAACAGCTGACGGCTGCGGCACAGAATAACGCCGAAATAGCCGCAGAATTTATTAATAAATCCAAAGAGGACAAAAAATGAGAATACTTGGCATTGACTACGGCGATGTTTATATGGGCTTAGCTGTTTCGGATGTTAACGAATTTCTGGCTACAGGCTTGAAAACAGCCAAGGTAAAGGGCTTGCACGAAGCCGCCGAAATCATAGTTGAAACCGCAAAACAAGAAAATGTACAAAAATTGGTAATTGGTATGCCGTTTAATGTGGAC
>CAYWMF010000057.1:0-7658 GCA_964459175.1 uncultured Oscillospiraceae bacterium | reverse complement strand
GGGTATGCAAACCATCGCGCAGCGGCTTTTGCCGGAGGTTGTTAAGGCGATCAAAGTAAACGGAAGTGAAGTCTGATGTGGTCATATTCCAAATTCGAGCATAATTATACAAAATCGGTTTTTAAGTATGTCGAACCGCTTTCCGATGATTCGAGGTTTCGATAAACGGCGAAAGCGTTCCGATTTACACCTGTCGGATATCAAAATATCCTTTCAACACCGTCTGGCCGGGTCATCAAAGAGCTTTTGAGCAAACCGAAACGGCATCCTTTATAAACCTTGTCAGCGACGAGACGCTAAAACTTGAGGTAACCCCAAAATGCGGATACGGCAAAATAAAAATCAAGCCTTATTCCGCGGGCATAAAATATAACGATAACAACGGAAAAATTTCCTTTGAATTAAGTAAAAACGGCCACTACGTTTTTGAATGCGACGATTATCATCATTGCCTGTACATTTTCAACAGCAAGCCGATTTTGCCGCCAAAGCCCGACGATGTGACGCATTATTTCGGTGCGGGCGTGCATTTTCCCGGCAAAATAACCCTCAAGAGCAATGACAGCGTATACATAGACAAGGACGCGCTGGTTTTCGGCTGTATCTACGCCGAAAGCGCTGAAAATATTCGCATATACGGCAACGGGCTCATTGACGACAGCGGTGAAGAACGCATAGGTATACATTGCTATGAAAACTACACCAACGGCAACCTAAAATTCTACGACTGCACCGATTTGAAAATTGACGGAATTCTAATGCGCAATTCGGCATTATGGTGCGTAAATCTGTTTCACTGCTTCGACGTGCGGCTGAACGACATCAAGGTTTTTGGGCAGTGGCGCTATAACACCGACGGCATAGACATTGTCAATTCGCAAGATATAACCATCACAAATTCATTCGTCCACTCGTTCGACGACACGATAACAATCAAAGGAATCGACCGCTACGCCGACACCGACAACCGCAATATTCGGGTTGAAAGTTGCGTTTTGTGGTGTGATTGGGGTCGATGCTGTGAAATCGGACTTGAAACGGCCTGCAAGCTGTACGAGAACATTTCGTTCAAAGGCTGTGACATTCTGCGAGGCGGTCACGTGGCGCTCGACATACAAAACGGCGACTACGCCGACGTCAGCGGCGTTGTATTCGAAAGCATCAACGTCGAGTACAACACAGGCGACACCCTCCCGATTTATCAGAGGAGCGACTCTCAGGAATACACCGACCAAAACACGCAATTTGTCCCGCTGCTAATTAGCATAGACAACCGGCGCTTTAGAACACCCGACACCGAAAAAGCCTGGGGTGTGCCACACGAAACCGTCAAAAAGCTCGGCGGTGTGCATGACATCAGCTTCAAAAGCATTAACATTTTCTGCGAAGATGAGCTTTTGCGGAGCTATTCCGAGCCGATAGTCAAAATTGCCCTTGTTTCATGCGAAAAGGACATCGAATTCAATGATATAATAATTTCCGACATAACCCTGAACGGCCGACCCGCAGACCTTGCCAAGGCGGACATCAAGCTTTCGGGGGTCAATAATCTGCGAATCGAGTAATTTTTGAATTAACCGCAGCTATGCATAAAGCGGTCGAAATATCGGCCGCTTTAAAATTAATTTTTATATATAAATGATGAAAACATTTTGAAGTATGTTATTATATATAGTATCGAATTCATAGCTGTTATGCAACGAAAATGTACAAAACGGAGCTGTTATGATGAATTTTAGAGTTGCCCTGTTACAAATTCTGCCGTGCGGCAGTATGGACAAAAATCTTGAAAAAGGCATTTATTATTGCCGCAAGGCCAAGGAAATGGGCGCAGATATTGCGCTGTTCCCCGAAATGTGGAGCACCGGCTACAGCATTCCGCAGGATACGGCGTCGCTTAAGGCTGCGGCGATACCGACAAACGCGGAATTTGTCACGGCGTTCGGCAAGCTGGCGGCTGAGCTTAATATGGCAATAGCCGTAACACTGCTTGAAAGCGGTGAGCCTGCGCCGCGCAACACCATTTGTCTGTTCGACCGTCACGGTAAGAGGGTGCTGACATATGCCAAGGTTCACACCTGCGATTTCGGCGATGAAGCAAGGCTTATGCCGGGCGATGATTTTTACGTGACCGAGCTGGACACCGACTCGGGCGGCGTTAAACTCGGCGCGATGATATGCTACGACCGCGAATTTCCCGAAAGCGCGCGAATACTTATGCTAAAGGGCGCCGAAATCATACTTGTTCCCAACGCCTGTCCGATGGAAATCAATCGTATTGCGCAGCTGCGCGGACGCGCATACGAAAACATGGTAGGCATAGCAACCTGCAATTACCCGCACGGTCAGCCCGACTGCAACGGCCATTCGACCGCGTTCGACTGCATTGCCTACCGCGAGGACAGCCCCGTTTCGCGCGATACACTGATTGTGGAGGCAGGTGAACGCGAGGGCATTTATATGGCGGATTTTCCGCTTGAGGAAATACGTGCCTACCGTAGGCGTGAGGTACACGGCAACGCCTACCGCCGCCCGCAAAAATACGCGGCCTTGATTTCTGAAGAAATAAGCGAACCGTTTATACGAAGTAATTACAGAAAATGAGGACATTTTTATGAGAACCGCGATAGTTTACTATTCCAAGCATCACGGAAACACCAAAAAGCTGTTGGACGCTATTGCCGCCGCGGGCGATGTTACGCTTATCGACGCCGCAACTGCGCAAAATGCAGATCTTTCGGCATACGACACGATCGGCTTTGCGTCCGGAATTTACTTTTCCAAGTTTCACAAATCCGTATTGAGCTTTGCCGCCTCCAATTGCCCCAACGGTAAAAAGGTATTTTTCGTCTACACCTACGGTGCCGCAAAGGATACCTACACCAAGGCTATACGCGAGGCACTCGGTGATAAATCGGCTGAATTTGTCGGCGAATACGGTTGCCGCGGCTTTGACAGCTACGGCCCGTTCAAGCTGATCGGCGGCATCGCCAAGGGCCACCCGAACAACGATGAGATAAAAGGCGCCGTCGAGTTTTTCAAGGGACTTAAATAATCACATCAGCCCTCCCACGGCAGCGGCTTATCGCTTATCACGCGATCAACCTCCCGCACGTGGCACAGTGTAAAGGTTTTTCTGTCACCGACCTTTGATGAGTCGCACAGAAAAACCTTTTTTTGCGTATGCTCCAACATGACGCGGCGAAGAGATACCTCCTGCTCCGCAACATCGCTTATCACGCCGTCGTTTGACACCGCGCGCGCCGAAAAAAACAGTATATCGGCATGTGTTGCGCGTATGAAATTTTCCGCGGCACTGCCGATAAAAATATTGTTTTGCGCGTTGTACAGCCCGCCGGTACAATAGATTTTTGCATTGGGGCATTCAAAATCCGACAATATTTTCAAATTATTCGTAATGATTTTCAAATCCTTGAAATCTGAAATATATTTCATTATCCTCCGCACGGTCGAAGAACCGTCCATCATAATTGTTGCGCCGTCGAAAATAAGCCGCGCGGCCTGCTCGGCGATTTTTTCCTTTTCGGCCGAATACGCCGAATCCCGCATGTTCAGCGGAATAACGCTGTTTTGATATTCCGGCAGCATCACGCCGCCGTATATTTGGCTCACCAGTCCTTGAGCCTCCAGCGCCTTTATATCGCGTCGAATTGACGACTGGCTCGACCACACCAGCCGCGAAAGCTCCTCTATATTTGAAATCCTTTTGAGCTTGAGATGCTCGATAATTTTATTTCTGCGCTCGTAAACCGTCATAAAGCCGCTCCTTTATGAAAAACTTTGAAAATGTTTCAAAAACACCGCCACTATTGACAACTGTGCGCTTTTGGGCTATAATAGTGATATATATTATAGCACATTTTTCAAATTTTTTCAAACTTCTTCAGAAAGGTAATATTATGGCAACAGTTACAATAATCGGCTCGGGCATGATGGGCTCGGCGTTGGCGTTTCCGGCGCGTGAAAACGGCAACGAGGTACGGCTGGTCGGTACGCATCTCGACCGCGATATAATCGACGCCTGCCGCAAAACCAACCGCCACCCGAAATTCACAAAGGATTTTCCCGCAGGCGTGAAATTTTATCAAATCGAGGAGCTTGACGAGGCCATGCGGGGCTGTGATGTGGTCATCGGCGGTGTCAGCAGCTTCGGTGTGGACTGGTTCGCGGACAAAATTCTGCCGGTTCTGCCCGACGGCATGAAGGTTATCACGGTCACAAAGGGGCTCATGGACACCCCCGACGGTAAGCTGCTCACCTACCCCGACATTTGGCAAAAAAAGCTTGATTCCATCGGCAAAAAGCTGTCGCTCAACGCCATAGGCGGCCCCTGCACCAGCTATGAACTGGTGGCTCACGACCAAACCGAGGTTTCGTTCTGCGGACACGACCTTGAAACGCTGAAATACCTCAAAAGCGTCATGGCGACCGACTATTATCACATTAGCCTTTCCACCGATGTCGTCGGTGTGGAAAGCGCCGTCGCCCTCAAAAACGGCTACGCGCTGGGCATTGCACTGACAATCGGCCTTAATCAAAAGGAATTCGGCATTGACAGCGAGCTTCATTTCAATTCGCAGGCGGCGGTTTTCGGTCAGGCTGTACGTGAAATGTACAAGCTGCTGGACTTCCAAAAGGCGCTGTCACTGGATAATTTGTGTGTCGGCGCGGGCGATTTGTACGTAACGGTTTACGGCGGTCGCACACGCCTTGTCGGCATTCTTTTGGGCAGAGGGCTGGACATAGACCAAGCCAAGGCAGAGCTTAACGGCGTGACGCTTGAATCGCTGGTTGTGGCAGTGCGTGTTGCAAAAGCGATAAAAATCAACGTGCAAAAGGGTATTCTCGACGCCGCGGACTTTCCTCTTTTGATGCACATCGACGAAATAATATCCGACAAAAAAGCGGTAAACATCCCATGGGAAAGCTTCACCTATTGTAAATAATAATATAAAGGAGAATTAATCATGAATTACTGGACACAAAGCGAAAAAAATATCTTTGTTGCGGCTCATCGCGGTTGGTCGGAAAAATATCCCGAAAACACCATGATAGCTTTCAGAAAAGCGCTGGAGCTGAATGTTGATCAAATCGAAACCGACGTTCACGCCACTAAGGACGGCGTACTTGTCCTTATGCATGACGCCCAGGTCGATCGCACCACCGACGGCACCGGTCTTATCAAGGACATGACGCTGGAGCAAATACGCACGCTTGACGCCGGAATTCGCAAGGGCGAGCAATTCAAGGGCGAAAAGGTTCCGACCTTTGAAGAATTTATGGAGCTTATCAAAGATCACCCCACCCTCACCGTCGATATCGAGCTCAAGGACTATCCCACCGAGGGTCAGGAGGAATGGGCATACGACGTGTGCGACAAAACCCTTGCCATGATTGACGAATACGGCTACACCGACCGCTGCATAATCAACTCTTTTTCCGGCAAGCTTCACGAGTACATCTGCGACAAATACGGCACCAAATACCGCCATCATGTTTATTACCCCGTCAGCCTCAACGGCGAGGTCACCCGCGACGTTTACACCTACGGCTATTCTGTTTGCATGTTCGGCACCGACAGCTTCATCGCCTCAAAGGAGGCATTCGATGAGCTGAAAACCAAATACGGCATCCAGACCTGGGCAGGCGCCGCCGTTCCCGACAGCGCTATGATAGATATTGCAATCGAGCGCGGCTCACAGCTCATCACCTGCAATAATCCCGACGAAGTTCTCCGCCTCCTCCGCGAAAAGGGCTATCATAACTAAGAATTAAGCGAAAAAGTATAATTAATTCTGAAGCATACCTGACATCAAGCGAAGTTAAATTCCAAGCATAATAAATGCAGGAATAATATAGCCCAAAGCTAATCGAAATCAAAAGCAAAAACATTAAATATACAAGTATAATAACAACCAATCCGCCGAGCGATTTGCTCGGCGGATTGGTCTTTAAAAAATGCAAGGTTGCATTATCAGCAAATAAATTTAACGACATTTTGACGACACTTGATAGTGTTGCAAGCGGTATATAACACGCTCTAAGCAGCCGCTTGAGAAAGCATTGATGCAGAAACAATAAAAAACCGCTGATAATACTCGATTTTAAGTAATATCAACGGTAAATGGGAGCGGGTGGATTCGGACCACCGAAGTCACTGACAACAGATTTACAGTCTGCCCCCTTTGGCCACTCGGGAACGCTCCCATATTAAATTGTATGTTGCTGGAGCTGGTGAAGGGACTTGAACCCCCAACCTGCTGATTACAAATCAGCTGCTCTGCCAGTTGAGCTACACCAGCATACAGTATTTATGGCGGTGATGCGGAACTGTCGTTCGCAACATTGTTATTATATCACACATCAGCAAATTTGTCAATAGTTTTTGCAAAAGTTTTTTTGATTTTTCTAAAAAATTTTCGTGATGCAAGTTTTCAAAGTAAATTCTACAATGAAATTTACTTTGAAAATTCACTATTATGAATTTATATACTCCTTTTTTGTAAAACATATTGACAAATTGCGTGAGATATGGTATACTAAAATTAGCCAAAATACACAACGAATCACACGAATGCCCGCATTTTTTCATACTATTCTCCTTATATTAGTTGACACGCAAAGGCCAATGGGTATGCCGCGGGCATGAAATGTACCGCCTTTGCAAAGCGCGCGATATGTAAATATTGCGCGCTTTCAATTTTTGTCGGAAATATCGGGTATTTTTCGGTTCAGCCATTCTCCCGCCAGCTCGAGTATGCGGAATTTGATTTCGTATACCGTGCCCGGCTCAGCCGAAACGATTTTAATATCGGCATCGTCAAGCGCCGCGCTGAAGCAGAGCGACGGATACAATACGCACCACCAATTTCTGCCTTGCCCCTTGCCGAGCATGATTTTCAGTGAGCTGTATTGACCGGCAGGCAGGCGAAACGCGCCGTAATCGCGCGTGGGATAAAATTCCTTAACCAGTGCCGCTTTTGCGTTGTAGGCGTTTTGCGGCACGAATATTTTTTCGCGGAAATAAAAGCTTTTTTGTGCATCACTTTTGTACGAAAGGATTGTTTGCGCGGCGGTTTCTTCAAGCACGCCGAGATTTGCACCGATAATTTCCCGTGCGCGGGCTATGTTGTCGCAGTCCTTAAGTAAAATTCGGCACACCGCCGCCACCTCGTCGCGCACCGCGTATTTCAGATTTTGGTCGGCAGGGCTGTCGGAGTTTGCCACAACATGCAAGCGCAAAACATTACTATAGACCATGGCGTCGTCACCCGACGGGATTGCCATTGCCGCGCCGCAGGCCGTAATAAGCGACAGCACCAGTGCCAAGCAACGGTTCAGCATTGTGTTTTTAAGCATCATTTTCACCTCGCAAAAATTATTGACGCCGGGCGGAGTTTTTATACAAAAAGTATGGAAATATTTGTGGTTTTGTGTTATAATATTTGCATAAAGCCTTGCTTCGCAAGTCTTTGGGCTATCGCCCTTGTCGCGCCCTTTGCGCGAATGCATTATTGACGGCTTCGCAAAAATGCCCTTGCAAGCAAGCATTTTTGCTTCATGGTATAATATTTGCACAAACCCTTGCTTCGCAAGTCTTTGGGCTATCGCCCTTGTCGCGCCCTTTGCGCGAATGC
>CAYWMF010000056.1:0-7691 GCA_964459175.1 uncultured Oscillospiraceae bacterium | reverse complement strand
GAATTATACCGATGGAGCGAGTTCGGTGAACGGATAAGCAATCGACATGCGGCGGCCTATTTGAGTGAGCGCTGTCGGGAGCTTTGTGCGAGCTGTGCATGGGAGAGAATTGTCGGAAAACAGAAAGGAAGTCAAAATGTCAAACGAGGAAAAGCTTAACGAAGTAAAGGAAAAATGTGAGAAATGCGAGGGGTGCGAGCTGTGCAAAACCAAGACCAACACGGTTTTCGGCACAGGAAGTGGCGAGGCACGGCTGATGTTTATAGGCGAAGCGCCGGGTGAGAAAGAGGATTTATCGGGTGTGCCGTTCGTCGGAGCGGCAGGCAAGTTGTTGGACAAATATCTCGAATTTGCGGGAATAGAGCGTTCGAGCGTGTACATAGCGAACATTTTAAAATGCCGCCCCCCGCACAATCGCGATCCGCTACCGAGCGAGGAGGAGGCGTGTATCGGCTTTTTGCGGGAGCAGGTTTCGATAATCAAGCCGCGAGTTATTGTGTGCTTGGGGCGAATATCGGCGATGAAGCTGATAAAGCCGGATTTCAAGATCACAGCGGAGCACGGAAAGTGGTTCAAAAAGGGAAATTTCATGATGATGGCGGTATATCACCCGGCGGCGCTGTTGCGGGATCCGCGCAAAAAAGAGGATATGGCGGAGGATTTTCTGCGGATAGCCGCCGAGCTGGCGAATAATTGACAAAAATTTCGGTTAAAGACTTGAATTAAAGGAATTAATGTGGTATACTATATATAAGTAAAAAAATTCAAGAGGTACAAATATATGTCAAAAATGCTTTTCACCTCGGAGTCTGTTACCGAGGGACATCCCGACAAAATCTGCGACAGAATTTCCGACGCGATTTTGGACGCAATTCTCGAAAAGGATCCGATGGCGCGTGTGGCGTGTGAAACCACGGCGACAACGGGAATGATTTTCATAATGGGTGAAATCACCACCGACAGCTACGTGGATTTTCAGTCAATTGCCCGCGAAACGGTGCGTGAAATAGGCTACGACCGCGCGAAATACGGCTTTGACTGCGATTCCTGCGCGGTTATAAATTCGATTCATGAGCAGTCGCCCGACATTGCGATGGGTGTTGACACACTCGGCGCAGGCGACCAGGGAATGATGTTCGGATACGCCTGCAACGAAACGCCGGAGCTGATGCCGCTACCGATTTCACTGGCGCACAAGCTGGCCAAAAAGCTGACAGAGGTGCGAAAAAGCGGCGTTCTCCCCTACCTCAGACCCGACGGAAAAACGCAGGTTACGGCGGAATACATCGACGGCAAGCCGGTGCGCATAGACACGGTGGTTATATCCACACAGCACGATGCACAGGTGACGACGGAGCAAATTCACCGTGACATTACAGAAAAGGTTATAAAAACGGTTATACCGGCGGAGCTGATGAGCGACGAGACCAAAATTTTCATAAATCCGACGGGGCGCTTTGTTATCGGCGGTCCGCAGGGCGATTCGGGACTGACGGGGCGAAAAATAATTGTCGATACATACGGCGGCTATTCGCGCCACGGCGGCGGTGCGTTTTCCGGCAAGGATCCGACCAAGGTTGACAGAAGCGCTGCCTACGCCGCAAGATATTTGGCAAAAAACGTGGTAGCGTCGGGTGTTGCTGACAAATGCGAAATTCAGATTGCCTACGCCATAGGTGTGGCTCAGCCGGTTTCGGTCATGGTGGACACCTTCGGCACCGGTAAGGCGGACGACAGCAGAATTGCCGAGGTTATTTGCTCGCTGTGCGACCTTTCGCCCGCTGCGATTATCGAGAAATTCGACCTCAGAAAGCCGATTTACAAGCAGCTTTCGGCTTACGGACACATGGGACGTGAGGATTTGGGCGTTAAGTGGGAGAATACCGACATAGCCGACAAAATCGCCGCAGCGCTTATCGGGTAACCAAGCGGTGCGAGCCCGCATATACTTTCTATACGGAGGTGGTATTGTGGGCGAAGAGCTTATTATACTCGGCGAAATAATATTGTCATTTCTGGCGGTGGTAGGCTTTGTCTACATTTGCAACGAAATAATCGAGGCCTTCAGATATGGGCGCGAAAGATGTCGCCTGCCGATAGAAATCAGCGCCGAAGATTATTCATACGAGCAAATTTTGTTGATGCTCAAGGCTTTTTCAAGTGTTTGCAACAGCAGTGCGGCGGATTTCCTTTTTGATAAAATCACAATAAGCGCGCACGACGAGAACGAATGTGAAAATTTATCGGAGTATCTGGGAAGATATGCCGGATTTGCCAATATATACGCAAGGGAATAAATGAACAAAATCGAAAAAGAACGCGACGGCCTTATAACGCTGTCAGGAACAATAGAAAACATTGTATTTCAAAACGACGACAACGGCTACACCGTTTGCCAAATCGATGCCGACGGCGAGGAATATACCGCCGTCGGCATAATGCCTTATGCCAACGAGGGCGAATATGTGACGCTGAAAGGAAAATTTACGGTTCATCCGACCTACGGCTCGCAGTTCAAGGTTGAAATTTTTGAAAAAAAGCTGCCAACCGATTCAAGGTCAATTGAAAACTACCTTGCGTCCGGCATTATACGCGGCATAGGCCCGAAAACCGCCGCGCGAATTGTGCGGGAGTTTGGCGAGGATACCTTTGAAATAATCGAAAACAGCCCGAATCTTCTTGCCGAGGTCAAAGGCATTACCATGAAAAAAGCGCTGGAAATGAGCGCGGATTTCAAGGAGCAGTTCGGCTCGCGGGCGGTTATAATGTTTTTTCAAAACTATTTCGGCACGGCGCTTTCGAACACTATTTACAAAAAGCTGGGGGCAGGCGCGGTGGAAATGGTGCACGAAAATCCGTACATCCTGTGCAGCAGTGTAGAGGGTATAGGTTTTGAACGCGCCGACAAGCTTGCTGCCTCGATCGGCTACAACAAAAATTCCGAAAATCGCATTGAAGCGGCGATGAAATACATTCTCAAATTCAATGCCGCCTCCAACGGTCACGTTTACCTGCCGCGCAAAAAGCTCATTGAGGCGGTTGCCAAGCTTATTGCCGTAACGCCGGAGAAAATCGAGCCGGTCATTTCGAAATCGGAGCTTAACGGCCGGATTGTCGTGCAAAATGAGTCGATATATCTGCCGACGGCGTACAACGCCGAAAAATACAGCGCTATGAAGCTGAGTATGCTTTCGAAAATCAACCTGATTCACACGGTTGAAAGCGTTGATACTGCCATTGAAGCCTCGGAAAAGGAAGAGGGCATAACCTACGCGCCGATGCAAAAGGAAGCCATCAGAAACGCCATCACCAACGCGGTGTCGATTTTGACAGGCGGCCCGGGCACCGGCAAAACCACTATAATCAAAGCGATAATACGTATTTTTGAGCGGCTGGATTTGAGAATTGCGCTGGCGGCACCGACCGGTCGAGCCGCAAAGCGCATGTCCGAGGCCAACAGCACCGAGGCAAAAACAATTCATCGACTGCTGGAAATCGAATATTCTTCCGAAAACGGCGAAGAAACCATGCGATTTTTCCGCAATGAGAACAACCTTTTGGAATACGATGTAATTATAATCGACGAAGCCTCGATGATTGATATTTTTCTGTTCACTTCCCTGCTGAAAGCCATAAAGCCGGGTGCGCGACTGATCCTTATCGGCGACAGCGACCAGCTGCCAAGCGTCGGCGCCGGCGATGTTCTCAACGATATTATTAAAAGCGAGAAATTCGCTGTGTGCAAGCTCAATCAGATTTTCCGACAAGCCGAAAAGAGCGTTATAATATTGAATGCGCACAAAATCAATCGCGGCGAAATACCGGATTTGGACTGCAAAAGCGGCGACTTTTTCTTTCTTGAGCGAAGCGACTCCGCCGCGACCGCAAAAACCATTTCCGAACTTATCAGTACCCGTCTGCCGCGAAGCTACGGAGACGATATTAAGGGCAAAATTCAGGTTATCGCCTCGACGCGCAAGGGCACTGCCGGCACCTATGCGCTCAACACGACGCTACAAAGCGTTCTCAACCCGCCCTCTCCCGAGCTCGAGGAGCACACGGCGCACAATGTGGTATTCCGCAAGCACGACAAAGTGATACAAATACATAATAATTACGATATTGAGTGGTACAAAAACGATGCATTTGGACGTGACGTTGAGGGAACGGGCATTTTCAACGGCGATATCGGAATTATCGAAGAAATCGACAACGAAGAAGAATACATGCGCATAAATTTTGACGGACGAATAACCAAATATACATTTGATTTGCTGGAGGATTTAGAGCATGCCTACGCGATAACCGTACACAAAAGTCAGGGCAGTGAGTATCCGGTTGTAATAATGCCGATATGCGCCACAGCACCGATGCTTCAAACCAGAAATCTTTTGTATACCGCGATAACACGAGCTCAAAGCATGGTTATCCTTGTCGGAAGCCGCGAAATAGTATATAAGATGGTAGAAAACGACCGCCATTCCGAGCGGTACACCGGGCTTAAGAATTTTCTGATAAATAACACGTAACTGCAAATAATAATGCTAAACAAACAACGGAGGTATTATAAATGGCAATCGCTATCACAAACGACAATTTTCAACAAGAAGTAATGGACTTTGAAGGCAAGGTTCTTATTGATTTTTGGGCGCCTTGGTGCGGTCCCTGCCGTATGGTGTCCCCTATTATCGACGAAATAGCTTCCGAAAACACAAACCCGGAGCTTAAGGTCGGCAAGGTTAACGTAGACGACGAACCGGAGCTGGCGCAAAAATTCGGAGTTATGAGTATTCCGATGCTGGTTGTTATGAAGGACGGCAAAATATTCAACAAGGCCGTCGGAGCAAGACCGAAATCCGCGATACTCGAGCTTCTTGCGGATTAACAGGCATAACAAAAGGAATGTGAACGATAAATTCACATTCCTTTTTCATTCAAGATAGGTTTTGCAGCATTTTAAGGACAACGTCGGGGCAATTGGAGATTACGCCGTCAACGCCGAGCTTAAAGAGCTTTTCGGTTGTTTCGGCAGTATCCACGGTCCAAGGTATAACCATGAGATTATTGCCGTGCGCGATTTTCATGTATTCGTCGTCGATAACCTCGAAATACGGATGAAGTGAAACACTACCCGTACAGCCGAGCGCGTTATCTATATTGCGGTCGTCATAATCCTGCGGCAGCATTCCGACGGGAAGATCGGGGTGGTTTTTACTGAACCAATCAAAGGTCGTGTCACGTGCGGTGGTAAAAAGCGCTCGATGAGTCATACCGTACTTTTTGGTAAGCTCAACCGCCTTTTCAAGCAGTTCGACGCCCACGTGATCGCCCTTGGTTTCGACAATCAAATCCTTTTCCGGATATTTTTTCATGAAAATATAGGCTTCTTCAAGCGTCGGAATTTTTTGTCGGCAAACCGCCCGTCAAAGCCGGTGCATTTCAAGGCGCGAAGCTCCTCCAGCGTCATATTCTCAACAACAGCGCCTTCCCTGCCCCACAAAATGCCCAGCTCGCAATTGGTATGTATAAGGACAATTTGCTTGTCGGAGGTGAAATGTATATCGCATTCGGCACCATGACTGCCCATTTCAAAAGCCGCTTTAAAAGAAGCAAGTGTATTTTCAGGCGCCGCAAGAGGTGCGCCGCGATGTCCGTAAACCTTCATTTTGCTTCTCCTTTCGCATCTTTTATCAAATTCAAAATCAATCCCGGGTTATTCGTTATTACGCCGTCAACTCCGCATTTTGTCATTCGCACAAAATTCTCCGGTGTATCAACTGTCCAAGGCGTAACCTGAAGATTCAGCTTGTGAGCGTTTTTTACATACTCCTCGTCAACAACCTCGAAATACGGCTGTACCAGCACGCAGTTACATTTATATTGAAATCCGCGGGCATAATCCGCATCCTCAAAGGTCAGCGGCGAAACAGAAAAAGGTATATCGGGATGCTTTTCACCGAACCAATTCAGCGTATGCGGAGCCGAAGCGGAATACAGCACACGGTCAAGCAATCTGTATTTTGCGGTAGTTGCGACAATCTTTTCATAGAATTCGTACTGCTGTGTTTTGATCTCAACATTCATGTCCACCTGCGGATATTTTTTCATGAGCGTGTAAAATTCATCGAGGGTGGGAATTTTTTCATCGGCAAATTTTTCGTCAACGCCGACAAGCCTCAGCGAGCGCAGTTCGGCTAAAGTCATTTTTTCAACTGCTCCGCCCTCCTTACCCCACATTGCGGCAAGCTCATAGTCGGTGTGGATAATCACAATTTGTTTATCCGCCGTATAATGTATATCGCATTCCACGGCGTGACAGCCAATTTTGCAGGCTGCTTCAAAGGAAGCAAGCGTATTTTCAGGTGCAACGTCCGTCGCACCGCGATGTCCGTAAACCTTCATATGTATCCTCCATACGGTAATACCGCAAAACTATCGGTTATATTGAAATATTTCGGATTATTCCGCCACCGTTTTGCAGGCGACAAGATTTATTCCGCTTTCGACAAAGTTGCTTAAAATGACGTCTCCGGCCTTAATCGGAAGCTTTGCCTTTTGCGCGTTGATAATCGTCATAGCTTCGAACATTTTTTCCTTGGGTATAGGCTTATCGCTCTTTACGGGGACAAGCGTAAGCTCATTTGCGGCATTATATGCGGCAACCGTGCTGGTAATTGTACGTTCCGGCGCAGTTATTTCCTTAATCGCATATTTTTCGCCACGCTTGCAGGTAAAGCCGTTGACGGAAATTATATTGCCGTTTTCGTGCTCGACCTTAATTTTACAGCCCTGCGGGCAAACAATGCAGGTCATTTCCCTTATAGCCATATTTTCACCTCATTCAAGACCGATTGTAATACCGGTATTTGCTTTCTTCAAATTATCTATTTCCTCGTCGGTGAACTTAACAACTTCCATCTCACCCGGAGCAAGATGCGGGCGCTTAACCTTTTTAATCACGGTATCGCCGCATTTAACATAAATCGACTTATTTTTGTAAATATCGCTCACGCGCATAAAAATCTTATTATCGGCGGTCATGGCCGACAAATTGATTTTTTGCGGCACAGTATAGCGAACGCCGTCGGTAGCGGTAACATCGACAAAGCTATCGGAGCTTTCGCCGCCGTCGAGATACTCAACGGCGCTTTGAGCCGCATGAGCCGCTTCCTCACTTACATAGTCAACCAGGTCGTGAACATGCAGAACATTTCCGCAAGCGAAAATACCATCGTGTGACGTCTCCATGTCCTGATTAACCACCGCGCCGCCGGTTACCTTGTCCAGTGTAATTCCGACGTTTTTGGACAGCTCGTTTTCGGGTATAAGACCTACCGACAAAAGCAAGGTATCGCAGTCGATTTCGCGTGCGGTTTCCATAATCGGACGGCGGTTTTCGTCAACCTTGGCAATAGTGACTCCCTCTACCCTTTCCTTGCCCTTTATGTCGATAACCGTCGTGGAAAGATACAGCGGTATACCGAAATCGTCAAGGCACTGAGCTATATTGCGCGCCAAACCGCCCGAATACGGCATAAGCTCGCAAACGCACTCAACCTTAGCACCCTCAAGCGTCAGGCGGCGCGCCATGATAAGGCCTATATCTCCGGAGCCGAGAATTACAACCTTTTTGCCGACCATGTATCCCTCAACATTCACAAAACGCTGTGCCGTGCCGGCCGAGAAAATAC
>CAYWMF010000055.1:0-7825 GCA_964459175.1 uncultured Oscillospiraceae bacterium | reverse complement strand
GACCGAGCGTACCCGCGAAATCGGTATACGCAAGGCTCTGGGTGCAAAGCAGCGTGATATTAAAAGCCAGTTTATTATCGAAGCCGGAACTACCAGCGCTATCGGCGGAGTTCTCGGCATTATCGTCGGAATAGCGCTTGCGGGTGTTGTCGGAACAGCATTTGGCATAACAGCGGTTCCGAGCGCCGATTCAATTGCGTTGGCATTTGGAATTTCGGTCGGTATCGGTATTTTGTTCGGCTTTTTGCCCGCAAACAAAGCGGCTAAGCTCAATCCAATCGACGCGCTGCGTTACGATTAAGAAAGGAAATATATATGAAGAAAACATTCGTACTGATTTTAACCTTGCTATTACTGCTGACTGTCGGAGCTGCGGCGCAGGAAAATGTCGACCGCGACAAAATCATCGACGTTGTAAGGCTTTTGGAGATTATGAATGGCGACGAGAACGGAAATTTAAATCTTTCCGTCAACGTGACGCGCTCGGAGTTTGTAAAAATGGCGATTTGCGCTTCTACCTACAAGAGCGCCGCGGATACCGCACCCAAGAATTCGCTGTTTCCCGATGTGCGCAGCAATCACTGGGCGGCAAGATACATAAACGTCGCTATCACAAACGGCTGGATAAACGGCTATCTTGACGGTACCTTTCGTCCCGACGACAACGTAAAGCTTGAGGAAGCCGTTAATATTGTCCTTAAGGTTCTTGGTTACACTGAAAGCGACCTTGCCGGCGCTTATCCGGAGCCGCAAATGGCAAATTACACTTCGCTTAAGCTCAATAAGTATATGACAAGCTCGGTCGGCGAGGCGCTGACACGCGAGGACTGTATGTACCTTATTTACAATATGCTCAACACCAAAAACAAAAACGGCACGGTTCACGCGCAGACACTCGGCTATTCGCTTGATTCAAACGATATTATCGACTATTTAAGCGTGGTTGATGACAACACCGACGGTCCGGTTATCGCCCTTAACGATTGGCGGCATATCATTGGCATTTCGGCTGAAAAGGCTGTTGTATGGCGCGACGGTAAGACTGCATCGATAGATGAAATCAAGGATTACGATGTACTTTATTACTCCAAGCTCATAAATACCGTTTGGGCGTACAGCCAAAAGGAATTCGGCGTTTTACAGGCCGTTTCGTCGGTTGCTTCGCCAAGCACCGTTACCATTTCGGGTAAAACGTATTCGCTCGGTAATTCCGATGTTAAGTACAAATTCTCCACTCTCGGCGAATTTGCAAAGGACGACATTATCGTTGTGCTGTTGGGAGCCGATAATCAGGTGGAATACGCCTTTGACGTGTACGAGGTCGATTATAATATTTTCGTCGAGGACGAAACCGACTATGTTTTGCTGACACAGTATTCGCTCGAGGATCCGTTTATAGCTCAGGACGGCGCAAGCTGGAAAGCAAAAATCCCGTTCGATACCTCGACCGCTCGGATTTTCCGCAACGGTGAGGCTTCAAACGCTTCGGCGGTACAGAAATACGATGTGATCTATTATTCCGATTTGCTCAAAGCCGTTTGGTGCTACGACAATAAAAAGAGCGGCATTGTGGACGGCGTTTCTCCCACAAAATCCGCGCCTACCGCGATCACGCTTTCGGGCGTTAATTATACTATAGCTTCCGACAGCGTTGCGTTTTCGCTTTCGGAGCTCGGTACAATTTCAAGCGGAGATGTTGTAACGCTTCTTCTCGGACGCGATAACATGGTTGAAGGCATTATAACTGCCGACGCGGCCGACAGCTCAATGTATCTCCGGGGCGATTTGAACTACGAAAAAATAGTCAATTCCTCCCTGGAAGGTCCGTATATCGTCAACGGCAACAGCCATGTCTCGCAAATCGGCTTCGACCTTTCGGGTGCTTCGATTTACCGCAATGATGAGGCCGCGACTGCCGCCGATATAAGCGAATGGGACATTTACTACTATTCCAAGCCGCTTAAAACCGTATGGGTGTACTCCAAAAAGGTAAGCGGCAAGTATGAATCGGCTTTACCGGACAAATCGGCACCGACCTCGGTGGTTGTTTCGGGCAAGACCTACGCTGTTGAAACCTCGGGAGTTGCTCACCGACTTTCTTCCGCCGGAAACTTTGCCATTGGCGACAACATTACATTGCTTTTGGGCAAAAGCGGCGGTATTGCCGGCGTGGTAAGCGCGGACGATTTTTCAACAGAGGTTATCGGTGTTGTGACGGATTTCTATTCCAAGGAATATGATACAACCTATGGCGGAACCTACTCCTCAAACTGTGTTGTTGTCAGCGACCTTGACGGCAACAGCATGGAATATGCCACAAACATGACATATATCGCCAAGGGCAGAATGGTTTCGGTAAAAACTTCATCGTCCGGCACCAAAATTTCGATTATCTCAAAAAATTATACCAATGTGAAAGACCTTAACAGCGCCATGAAAGAAGGCAAATATGCCGTCGGCGCACAGATTGCCGATATGTGCGGCTCATCGCTTGTACCGCTTTATACCTCGCGTCTGGACGGTTGTACGCTGGATGCGGCGGATGTGCTTTATTATAAGCTCAATTCCGACGGCGAGGTGACGATACTGGTTCTCAACGATTACACCGGCGACAATCACAGCTACGTTATGCTCAAATCCGTTGTCGAAAGCATGACTACGCGAAACACCTCCGGTCGTTACAGCTATATCGGCGAATCGGGCGAGGGCGTGCTGACCGGTAATGCCGTTTTCGGTGTTGAACGAGGACCGTCGGCAATTGAGTACAGCGGAAACACAATTTCAAATATTCAAAACCTTTCCACAAGCGTTGTTCTTGATTCGGTGGGCGCATTGAGCGCGCTGGCGGGCAATATAACCTACGAGGTTTGGGACAAGGCTCTGATACTCGAGTATTCGAGCGGCGATTATCGTGTTATCAACATGGCTGATATCGAAAGCGGCGATAAATACGTTCTTACCGGCTGGCTGGACAAGGCTCCGTCGCGCGGCGGTATGATACGTGTTATAGTTGCTTCTCCGAAGAAATAGCATTAAAAAGAAAAGATGGAGAGAAAATCTCAATCTTTTCGACAATATAAAAACTTTCCGAACGGTTTTGCCGTTCGGAAATTTTTTTATTATTCTTCGTCAGTCGCCTCATCGGCAGGAGCTTCGGATTCTTCGGCAGGAGCCGCTTGTTCGTCGGTTGCGGGCTCTTCGGCGGGTTCCTCGGCGTCGTCTTGAATGGAGATTTCAACCTCATTGTCGGTATCCTCAAGGTCGTCGAAGCCGTCGTAATGAGAGCATTCGTCACAATCCTCGTCGCATTCGTAGCAGGCATCTATTTTATCCATATGACGTTGCTTTTCAGCTTCGAGATATTCGAGATAGAGCAGCCATGCGCCCATTAAACCGCCGACAAGGCCGACAGTCAAAAAGGTTCCGGCAAGCTGTTTTTTGTTTTTGTTCATGAACGACAGAAAAAGCACGAACATGGTAACGGACTGAACAAGCAGAGAAATTCCGATTATTAATTTTGATTTGCGCATAATAAATTCTCCTTTATATAAATTATTTTTTGCAGTGTTTGGTTTATGCCTGGGCTTTATACTTGAGATAAGCGTTCATAAATTCGTCGAGCTCACCGTCCATTACGGCGGTAATGTCACCGGTTTCGCAATTTGTGCGGTTATCCTTTACCAGCGTGTACGGCATAAATACATATGAACGAATTTGCGAGCCCCATTCAATATTGTTTTTGATGCCCTTTATATCTTCGATTTTTTCAAGATGCTCACGCTCCTTGATTTCCAGCAATTTGCTTTTGAGCATTTTCATGGCAACCTCACGGTTTTGAACCTGGCTTCGCTCGTTTTGACAGCCTACTACAATTCCGGTCGGCAGGTGAGTTATGCGGATTGCCGAGTCGGTCTTGTTGATGTGCTGACCGCCGGCGCCGCTTGCACGGTGAGCCTCAACCTTGATTTCTTCTTCTTTGATTTCGATTTTGATTTCGTCGTTGAATTCCGGTGCTACCTCGACCGAAGCAAAGGAGGTGTGCCGTCTGCCCGAGGCGTCAAAGGGCGAAACACGCACCAAGCGGTGGACGCCGTTTTCGCTTTTTGCATAGCCGTAAGCATACAGACCCTCTACCAAAAAGGTTACACTTTTTATACCGGCTTCATCGCCGTCCAGGTAATCCAAAACCTTGACCTTGAAGCCGCGCTTTTCAGCCCAGCGCGAATACATTCTGTACAGCATCTGCGCCCAATCCTGCGCCTCTGTGCCGCCCGCACCGGGGTGAATTGCGATAATTGCGTTGTTGCGGTCGTATTCGCCGGAAAGCAGTATCTGAGTTTTCTGCTCCTCGTAGCTTTTTTCGATTTTGCGTATGTCGGCAAGAATATCGTCGGCAAGCGCCTCGTCGTCCTCTTCCGCCGCCAGCTCCAGCATCTCACAGGTGTCGTTATAAAGCTTTTCGAGCGCTCTGAAGCTTTCGAGTCTGTCCTTTTCGGCCTTGAGCTCTACCAGCGTTTTTTGCGATTCCTGCGGGTCGTCCCAGAAGCCCTCGGATTGAACCCGCGCCTCCAGTGTATCAACCTTTTCTTTTAAGCTGTCTATATCCAGAGAAACGCCCAATTCCTTTATCTTGTCCTTGAGCTCATCCAGCGTTTGTTTTGATTGTTCGAGAATAAGTATCAATTGGTAACTCCTTATATTATAAAATTTCCTGCTATTATTATATACTATTTTTTCGAGAATGTAAAGAAGATTTTATAATTATTTTTGAAAATTTTTGAAAACGTAACAAAATTCGCATTAAAACCATTGTACGCATGTGAATATTTAACACTTTTCACCCGTTTTGCTTTTACACTCGATTTTTTGAGTCAAGATACATATTTGTCAATAATATATAAATTTTTAAGCTTTTTTTATATCACTGCGACAAAACTATATTTAGTTGCAAAAAAGGTATTGACAACAAGATATAGTGTGTGGTATAATGTATGCATGAAGCCTTGCTTTGCAAGTCTTTGGGCTCTCACCCACGTCGCGTTTACACGCGAATGCAATATTGACGACTTCGCAAAAAGCCCATGTATGGAACGACCTGCGTGCCGTTCCGCTTGCAAGCATTTACAGATTTTTCATAGAAAATCCACATTAATTGCTTTGTCTCCCGTTAAGTCAACAAGTCATTAATTAAAATCTATATACAGTCAGATATATTATTTGGAGGAATGTGTAATAATGATACAGCAAATCAAAAAGCGCAACGGCGATATCGTCGAGTTCGACCCGCTTAAAATAAGAGCCGCGATAAGCAAGGCGAATAAGGCGGGCGGCGAAAACGAAATTTCCGACGAAACCCTGGATTGCTTAACCCGACAGGTTGTTTCGGATATACCGTCGGACAAAATTCCGACGGTTGAAGAAATACAAGATATAGTAGAGGCTAATCTTATTGCTTCCGGTTACGCAAAAACAGCCAAAGCCTATATACTTTATCGTGCGGAGCATACCAAAATCCGCCAGACCGAAAACGACCTGATGGATATATATAAGGAGCTTACCTTTTCCAGCGCCGCGGACGCCGATATAAAGAGAGAAAACGCCAATATCGACGCCGACACCGCGATGGGTACAATGCTTAAATACGGCTCGGAGGGCGCAAAGTATTTTGTCGATAACTATATACTGCCCAAGGATGTGGCGTCGGCACACATGAACGGCGATATACATATACACGATAAAGACTTTTACATGCTCACCGAAACCTGCTGTCAGATAAACCTTTTGGAGTTGTTCAAAAACGGTTTTTCCACCGGACACGGTTATCTGCGCGAGCCCAACGGCATCAGCAGCTATTCCGCGCTGGCTTGCATTGCAATACAGGCAAATCAGAACGAAATGCACGGCGGTCAGAGCATACCCAATTTCGATTACTGCATGGCGCCCGGCGTGGCAAAAACCTTCCGCAAGGAATATTATAAATCACTTATCAAATATATGTCCTTTTCACTGGGCAAAACACGCGAGGAGGCCGTTAAGGCGGTTGATATGCTCAAGCCGAAGCTTGACGACGTTATAAAAATAGGCGCCAAGGACGAGATACAAAAGGCGCTTCTTGCCGCGTATAACAATAATCCCGTGTATAAGGTTGACGAAATCAAGGCAATGCACGAAAAGGCCTTTGAAATGGCGTATGCCGACACCGAAAATCAGACCTATCAGGCTATGGAGGCCTTTGTACATAACCTTAATACCATGAACTCCCGTGCCGGTGCGCAGGTGCCGTTCAGCTCGGTAAACTACGGAACCGATACTTCGCCTGAGGCAAGAATGGTTATCAAAAATTTATTGCTTGCCACCGACGAGGGCTTGGGCAACGGCGAAACGCCTATTTTCCCGGTGCAGATATTCAAGGTTAAGGAGGGCATAAACTACAACGAGGGCGAACCCAATTATGACCTTTACAAGCTGGCGATAAAGACTTCGGCAAAGCGCCTGTTCCCCAATTTCAGCTTCCTTGACGCACCGTTCAACATACAGTATTATCACGAGGGCGACTACGATACGGAGGTTGCGTATATGGGCTGTCGTACCCGCGTAATGGGTAATGTGCACGATGTTTCGAGACAGGTTACCTGCGGCAGAGGAAACCTCAGCTTTACCTCAATAAATCTTCCGCGCATCGCCATAGAGTCGGACGGAGATCTGACAAAGTTCTATAACATACTTGATAAGCGAATGGATCTTGTGGTCCGTCAGCTGCTCAACCGTTTGGCAATACAGTCGTCGAAAACCGTTCGAAATTATCCGTTCCTTATGGGTCAGGGCGTGTGGATTGATTCCGAAAAGCTCGGTCCCGACGACAGCGTGGCGGAGGTTCTCAAGCACGGCACCCTCAGTATCGGCTTTATAGGCCTTGCCGAAACTCTTAAAATGCTAATCGGCGTTCATCACGGTGAGAGCGAAGCGGCACAGAAGCTGGGACTTGAAATAATAGGCTATATGCGCCGCCGTATGGATACCGAATCCAAAAACAGAGGTCTTAATTTCACTCTGTTGGCAACCCCGGCGGAGGGCTTGAGCGGACGCTTTGTACGTATAGACAAAAAGCGCTTTGGCATAATCCCCGGAGTAACCGACCGCGAATATTATACAAACTCATTCCATATTCCGGTTTATTTCCCGATAAGCGCGTTCAAGAAAATACAGCTTGAAGCGCCGTATCATGCGCTTACCAACGCCGGCCATATAAGCTATGTCGAGCTGGACGGCGATACTTGCAAAAACCCCGAGGCCTTTGAGTCTGTTATCCGTTGTATGAAGGAAAGCGGCATCGGCTACGGCTCGGTTAACCACCCGGTAGACCGCGACCCGATTTGCGGCTACACCGGTGTAATTGATGAGGTTTGCCCGCGTTGCGGACGACGCGAGGGTGAGGAGCTGACACCGGCAAAATACAAAGAACTCAGAAAGCTTTATCCGAATATGCCTAATTTGGCAGGACAATACATAAAAGGAGAATGATTATGAATAATACCGAAAAAAACGCACTGGGCAAAGGAATCAAATTCGAAAGAATACGCCGCATCACCGGCTACCTTGTCGGCACCACCGACCGCTTTAACGACGCTAAGCGCGCCGAGGAACGCGACCGCGTGCGCCACAGTCTCAGTACAAAATAAGCTATGCCGAAGCTTATGCTGTGCGGCGTCGAGACGGAAAGTATAGTAGACGGCCCCGGCTTTAGATATGTGATATTTACGCAGGGCTGTCCGCATGGCTGTAAAGGCTGTCATAATCCGCAAACCCACCCGTTTGAGGGTGGGTT
>CAYWMF010000054.1:2634-7834 GCA_964459175.1 uncultured Oscillospiraceae bacterium | reverse complement strand
ACATCAGTCTGCCGCAGGTGCCGGAAATTTTGACCGAATTGAGCGAGAGCCCCTGTTCCTTGGCCATTTTTATCGATACCTGCTGAAATTCGTCCAAAAACGTGCGGCAGCAAAATTCGCGTCCGCATATACCGTAGCCGCCTATCTGCTTGGCCTCGTCGCGCACGCCTATCTGGCGTAGCTCGATGCGGGTTTTGAACACCGCGGCAACATCCTTGACAAAGTTGCGAAAATCAATTCTGCCGTCGGCGGTAAAATAGAACAACAGCTTTGAATTATCAAAGGTGTATTCGACGTCCACCAGCGACATATCCAGCTTATGATTTACCACCTGAGCCGCCCATACCTGACGGGCGCGCGCCTCGACCTCGCGGTTTTTTTCAAGCTTTTTCAAATCGTCGGGAGATGCGGAACGAATGATTTTTTTCAGCGGTGAAACTATTTCCGCGCCGTCAACCATGCGGTTGGCAATTGCCACCGTGCCGAACTCGATTCCGCGCGCGGTTTCCAAAATTACGCCCTCGTTGCTTTCAAGCTTCAAACCGCACGGATCGAAATAATATATTTTGCCGACCGGTTTAAAACGTATGCCGACAATTTCGACATCGCCCTGCGGCAGTTTTTGGGCTATTTCTTCGTCCGGCGAAGCAATTTCCTCGCGCGCCTCACGGTGAAAATCCTTGTTGCGATAATTGTTTTGCCGCGGCGGATAGCGTCTTTCACGCTCGCCGATCGGCTTTACCTCGAGCGGATTTTTTTCGGGCTCGTGCGGGATATTCTGATTATTGTTTTCCATTGTTTTATCCTAACTTTGCGTATTCTGCCACGTATGCGTTGAAAAGCGCTGCGGCAGTATATGGGTTTATATTCGAAAAAAGAGCCGCGCATAAATCGTCGGTCTTTTCGTAAAGCGTTATTATGTTTGAGACTGAAATATTGTTTGCCGCGTTTTTCATTATATTTTCGTCGGAAAAGAAAAGCGGCACAAAGCCCGCCCCGGATTTGCAGACGGCAATATCACGGAAAGCAAGGCGAAAAAAAGGAAATATCATCAATAAATCTTCGCGCTTACAGCCGTGCGGCGGCAATACCTCGCACAGGGCGTAAACCGGCGCAGGTTTTTGCAAAAGCTCGAAATATTTTTCAACCGTATCGCGCAGTTTTAAAATTTTTCCGCCGCTCAAAAGCTGAATTGCCTTTCCGAGCGAGCCCTGAGCGACCGACGCGGCGGCCTCGATTTCGGCGGCGCTTTTTTTGGTGCGTGCCGCCAACTCCGATTTGACAAGCTCCTGCGGCAAAAGCTGAGTTTTGAGTGTTACCGCGCGTGAAAGTATCGTCGGCAATAAAAGCCGCTTATCGGTGGTCAGCATTATAAATACAACGTCCTTGGGCGGCTCCTCGAAAATTTTCAAGAATGCGTTTTGAGCCTGAACGGTGAGCGCCTGACCGTTGCGAATGATAAAAATGCGCTTTTTGGCCTCGGATGGGATAAGCGCCGCTTCCGAAATCACACTTCGCACCTGAGAAACCGAAATTGTCTTTTTGTCGTCCTCCAGGTCTACGGTACTGACATCGGCGTGAACCTCTTTGAATATTTTAATGCAGGCGGGGCAGGAATCGCAGGGCACATCACCCTCGCCCTCGCAATTAATCATGGCCGCAAAATGCCGCGCCAAGGTGTATTTGCCGCTGCCCTCGGGGCCTTCGATTATAATTGCATGCGGTATTGCGGCGGATTTCACCACCCGCCGCATATACTCCAGGTTTTCGCTGTTTAAAATGACAGGAATCACTTATGCTCTTTCAAACCTTTCGACATCCAGCACGAAAATCGTCGCGCCGCCTACCGTTACCTGCATAGGGAAGCTGCCGACAGCCGCGGGGGTATAGGCAAAATCAATAGGAGCAGCCTGAGTACGGCGCTTGCTGTATTTCTTTATGATTTCGATAACGTCGTCCACCTTGTCGTTTTCAACACCGGAGATAAAGGTGGTGTTTCCGCTGAGCAAAAAGCCGCCGGTACTTGCCATTTTTGTAACATTAAAGCCGGCCTTGGTGATTTTTGCGGATACGGTCGGGGCGTCGTCGTTGTTAACAATCGCGATTATCAATTTCATAGTGGTTCTTCCTTTCGTTCGTTTAGTATGTTTACTTTATTAAAGCTGTCGCTTAGACAGCGTATAATCTGTCTGTCGAATACCTCGCCCGGAACTATAAGCGGTATCCCCGGCGGGTAAAGCGAGTATTCGCGGGCGCTGATTTTGCCCTCCGCCTCGGCAATCGGTATCTCCTCGCGCGGCATAAAAGCTGCCTTGCGTATCGGTATTTTGCAGAGTGGGATATTATATTCAATTTCGTGCTCGGGCTTAAATTCTCCGGGCTCAAAGCTCGACAAAGCCATTTTCAGCGGCTCGAAATAATCATTGTCGGCACCGTAGGGCGGTATAAGTATAACGCCGCTTGCATCGTAAAATTCGCATTTTACACCTTTTTCGTAAAGATATTCGTAAAGCCTTTCCGGGCTTTCGCACCGAAGCAGAATTCTCAGCGGGTCGCGGTGAAGCGCATCACTGCGATGGCGAAAATATTTCGGAAATTCGCGCTCCAGCGCCGTCACAGCGCGGCGTGTTTTATCAAGGTCGCTTTGCGAAGCGTTTGCCAGCGCACGGTCAATCGAAGCCATTATCAGATAATTCGGGCTGGTGGAGCCGAAAAGCGTCATGCCCTCGCGGCAAATATCGTTAAATGCGGTGTCGGATATATTAAGGCAAGCGCCGCCGGTCAAAACCGGCAAAGTCTTGTGCAATGAATCTATGCAAAAATTCACGCCGTGCCGCATTGGGTGAAGCTTTCCGCCGTCAATAAAAGCAAGGTGTGCGCCGTGCGAATTGTCGGCGATCGTCAAAAGGTTGTATTTTGAAGCGATTTCTTCGATTTTTTCATACGGCGCGATATTGCCGTAATAATCAACCCAGGTGAAAATCAGTACGTCGCATTCGGAAAAGTCAATGCCAAAGTCGGTAAACCATGTCGGCCGAACGTCCAGCAGGGTAAAGGCATTGATGACGGATTTATGCACACGACGATGACAAAATACCCTCGTTCGCGGTTTTTGGCGCACAGCCGCGTATATTGCTGCCTGTATGCAAAGCGTTGCACCGCCGCAGGAAAACAGCGTGTTTGCCGCCCCGAACCTTTGTGCAGCAAGCTCTTGTGCGGCTTTTATGACACCCTGCGGCGCCGAAAGGTTGTCCGTTTCACAAAGCTCGGTAACATCGAAAGCGGCGGCCTCGGACAAAAAGCTGTCCGCTATTTTTCCGCCGTGGCCGGGCATATGAAAGCGACTGACGGTATTTTGGGCGTATTTTTCAAGCGCGTCGTAAAGCGGCGGAGTATACCTCATAACATTACACTTCCCTTCTGTATATTTTAGCACAATTTTTTTTATTTGTCAACACACATATGTAGATAATTTGCAAAATATAAATTGCAAAGCAAAATCCGAAAATACCATTCAAAATGCGACAAAATACCATTCCATTATTTTTGATTATGTGATAGAATAACTATATGGCAATAACATCAAAAAATTATTTTTAAAGGAGATAAAAACATGAAAATCACATTTATGGGCGCCGGCAGCACCGTTTTTGCGAAAAACGTGCTCGGCGACACACTTCTTACTCCCGCTTTGCGCGAATCCGAAATCGCGCTGTACGACATTGATGCCGACAGACTTGAGGAATCCTACATTGTCATCACATCACTCAACAACAAATACAACGGCGGCAAGGCAAAAATCGAAAAATTCCTCGGCGTTGAGCAAAGAAAGGACGCTCTGCGCGGCGCTCGCTTCGTTGTTAACGCCATTCAGGTTGGCGGCTATGATCCCTGTACCATAATCGACTTTGAAATCCCCAAGAAATACGGTCTGCGCCAGACCATCGCCGACACACTTGGTATCGGCGGTATTTTCAGAGGACTGCGTACCATTCAGGTATTAAAGGGCTTTGCTGCCGATATGGAGGAGGTTTGCCCCGACGCGCTGTTCCTCAACTACACCAACCCCATGGCTATACTTTCCGGCTATATGCAGCGCTACACCGGCATCAAAACCGTCGGCTTGTGCCACAGTGTACAGGTATGCTCGCAAAGCCTTTTTGACACACTCGGCATGAAGGACGTCGAGGTCGGCTCCGAGCTTATCGCCGGCATCAACCACATGGGCTGGCTGCTTGAAATCACCGACAAAAACGGCAACGACCTTTACCCCGAAATCCGCCGCCTTGCAAAAATCAAAAATGCCGGTGAAAAGCACGGCAACATGGTTCGCCTTGACTATATCGAAAAATTCGGCTATTACTGCACCGAAAGCTCCGAGCACAACGCCGAATACAATTGCTTCTATATTAAGCCCAACTACCCCGAGCTTATCGACAAATTCAACATTCCGCTGGACGAGTATCCCCGTCGCTGTGTAAACCAGATTGCCAACTGGGAAAAGCAGAAAAACGACCTGCTCAACGGCGGCGACATCGAGCACACACGTTCGCGCGAATATGCTTCCCACATAATGGAGGCTATTGTTACCAATAATCCGTACAAAATAGGCGGCAACGTGCTCAACACCGGTCTTATCGACAACCTGCCTGCCGATGCCTGCGTCGAGGTTCCTTGCCTTGTTGACGGCAAAGGCGTTCAGCCCTGCCACGTCGGCAGATTGCCGGTACAGTGCGCGGCAATGAATATGACGAATATCAACTGCCAGCTGCTCACCATTGAGGCGGCCGTTACCGGCAAAAAAGAGCATTTGTATCAGGCGGCAATGATGGATCCGCATACCGGCGCGCAGCTTTCGCTCGACGACATTGTAAAAATGTGCGACGAAATGCTGGAGGCACACGAAAAAGCGGGCTTCAAGTCGCTGTAATAAGCCTAAAAAATTAACTCACTTTTTCTTCAGCAGCTGCTTGACAAGCGCGGCGACGTATACATTCCCGATGGTTTGTATACCGTGTCGGACACGCTGAAAATACACGACGGCACACATCTTAAGCTGGCCGCCGACGCCGTAATACGCCTTGCCGATAATTCAAATTCGGCATAAGAAATGTTTTCGGTAGCTACCGAGTAAACGGAATTTCGTTCACTCACCACAATATTTTTTTCGGTGCGCCGGTGTGGTTCGACAATATAGATA
>CAYWMF010000054.1:0-2624 GCA_964459175.1 uncultured Oscillospiraceae bacterium | reverse complement strand
GATATTTCAAACGTGTATTGCACCAAGTCACCGCTCGAAACGCCGCCGTAGCAAAGATTTATCGACGGCCTCGACAATTTTTACGGTAAAGGCTGCTACGAAAAGGTGGTAAAGCGCGACCAGATAATATGGTTTGCCGAGGGCGTCACCTGCGGAAATGTGTCGATAACAAATCTTCATTGCGATGAAGATGCTCTCACCGAGGCGCCAACAATTCAAATCGACAAAAATGTCAAAATCGAAAAGCTTGTTTTGTCAAATGTCGATCAGCGCTTCAAAAACTGCATCGAGGTTCCGCTTATCGTCAATAACGGTCAGCTCGAAAAGCTGATTCAATAATAAATAAAAGCCGCTCGAAAAAAATCGAGCGGCTTTTATTTATTCGGCGGCTTTCATCTTAATGGCAATTTTCGCAGAAAAATCTACCACAATGAAATTCGTAGGATTTCAATTCATGACGGCGCAGCCGTTAAATTAATGGCACAGCCAATTCATGCGAAACATTTCGTTCGCAATTGCGCATTGCAAATTGTAAATACAGTCACCGATACGGATGACGGCACACCTTTATTCGCATTTTCCGATGGCACGTCCGTTGTATTCGTCGAGGAAATCCTCGGCGGTTTTTGTCATTATCACGCCTATTCTGCTGTCCTTGAAGCTGAACACCATTGAAAGATTGCCGAGATATTTGTCGATTATCTGAACTCTGATTATCAGCTTTTTCGGCTCGTCCCACACGGCGCTTACGGCACAGTCATACATATTTCCCTCTGCGGCAACACTGCCGACCTCGTCGGAATATCCGGTTTGCGGGAATTTTTGGAATTCGTTATGCCCCATACCGAAGCGGAGCTTCTTTTCGCCCTGCTCATTTTCATAGGTCAACACGCCGCTTTCACCGTTGAAATCGAATTTTACATACTTTATGCCCATCGGATTGGGGTCAAGAAGATATTTTTTGCCGTTGAGCTGCTTTGCAAAGTCGCTGTCTGTGTTGCCGTTAACGCTGTACAGCTTCAATTCGGAAATACGCTTTTGCAGTCTGTCGTACGCCTGCGGATTTTCGGGCAGCGGCTCGTTGCCGAGGCAGTCGGTGATAAGATTTGTCAGCGCATCGCCAAGCATCGCATCGACCGAATGCGCATCGCCCTGGTTGTCGGAATTTATAATGAAAATGAAATCCTTTTTCGGAATGCAAATTGCGAATTGGTCGCCCATTCCCACAAAGGCGAAGCCCTCCTTTGTTATCCAAATTTGATAGCCGTATCCGTAGTGAATATAGTCCACAAAGCCGGTATGGCTGTTATCGATTTGGCGTGAGGTGGCCTCATTCAAGAATTTTTCATTCATGTAGCGAACACCGTCGATTGTGCCCTTGTTCATTACAAAGCGCGCGAACGCCAAAAGGTCGCGCGAGGTGCATACCACAGCCGAGTCACCCCACGAATGGCCGCCCGGCGCTTTAAGGCAATACGAATCGGCGCAAAAGCCGGCCTTTAAAAGGAATTTTTCTTTCAAATATTCAAGAAAGGGCTTGCCGGTCACCTTTTCCACAATAACGCCCAGCATGAATGAGCCACTGCTGTCGTAATCGAAAAAGGTTCCGGGGATTTTCGTGCCGCCGGTGCGGAAATAAACCTCACAGCGGTCATCGGAGCGGCAAGGAAACCAGTTGGTACCGTAGGCCTTCGAGGTGGCCATCATCAGCATATCGCGTATTGTCTGCTCGCGCAAAAGGTCGTTGGTTTGCTCGTTGATATATTCCGGGAAATACTTAACCATCTTGTCGTCCGGCGACAAAAGTCCCTCTTCTGCGCACAAACCTATCGCCACGCCGACAAACGATTTTGAAACCGAATACATGCGGTGCTTGAAATCCTTGTGAAACGGCGCATAATACGCTTCGGCGAAAATGCTGTTGCCCTTGGCCATGATAAAGCTGTGCGTCGCAAGCTGCTCGCTTTCCAATTTGTCGATGAACTTGATGATGTTTTCCGACGAAATGCCGGCTTTTTCGGGGGTGATTGTGTTAAGCATGCTTTTCTCCTCCATTTATCAGTTCAAGATTTTATATATTTTTACGGGATTTATAAGCCCGCCCGCCGGTGCGCGATGATCGTTGATTTTCATTTTGGCATGATACGGATCCGCATCGCAAAGCTCCTGTACCTTGAAAAATCCCACGCTTCGCGTGACGTTGGCGGGTGTGTTCGCAACAATTATTTTAAGCTCGTCGCCGCTCTGTGCCGTGACAACAACGCGGTACGGCGGTATTGTTGCTTCGGCGGCTGTGACGCCGTTTATATAAAGCTTCGCATAGTGGCGAACCCCGCCCGGCACGTAAAAGGCACGTATTCCGTTATCGTACATTTCGTCTATTTGGCGCTTTATTTCTTCTTTGGTTGCCGTATCGTTCCGGAGTCACGCTATATGCCGGCCGACACGACAGAGAAATGTTTTTGAAATTCATGGCTTTCTCCGATAGCTTTATGAATATAATTATATAGCAATAATGACAAAAAGTCAAGTAAAAAAGAAAAATAATCGGCCAAAAACCGATTATTTTCTCCCTTTTACCTTTTGGACTGATTTAGGCTTATCCGCCAAACCTCTCGTCGATT
>CAYWMF010000053.1:3045-7870 GCA_964459175.1 uncultured Oscillospiraceae bacterium | reverse complement strand
AAGTGAAATTGCGGAAAACTCTGTGGATTGTGCGGAGAACTTTCGAAAAAGTTGTAACACAAAGCGGTACAACCTACTCCGAGAGCTGTGTTACAACCCACAAATTCCTAAAAAATCCAACAGCTTTATTTAAGCGGATTTTTTTCGACTAAAATCAACAAAGGTGATTTCAAATGAGTACAATCAATATTCTGTGCGTGGGGGACGTTGTTGGAGAAAACGGCGGCGAGTTTATAAAAAACAACTTGTGGAAAATACGTTCGCAATATCGCGCCGACCTGTGTGTGGTAAACGGCGAGAACTGTGGAAAATACAACAGCATCGAGCCGAGCGGCGCGCGACTGTTGCTTTCCGCGGGGGCGGATGTGGTAACCGGCGGAAACCACAGCTTTAAGCGCATCGAAATGCGCGCCTACCTCGAATCGTCGGACGACGTTTTGCGCCCGGCGAACTATCCGAGCAGCTGCCCGGGGCAAGGGTACGTCATCAAAAGCATAAACGGCTTTCGAGTACTCGTCATATCAATGATGGGGCAGGTTTTCATGGATCCGCTGGCTTGTCCGTTTGAAACGGCGGAGCGCATACTCGCACATGAAAAAGGCCGCTATGACCTTGCCGTGTGTGATCTTCACGCCGAAGCCACCAGCGAAAAACTGGCGTTTGCTCACGCCTTTGACGGCAGAATACATGTGCTGTTCGGCACGCACACGCATGTAAAAACGGCGGATTTGCGCATTCTGCCCGGCGGCACGGGCTATATCACCGACCTCGGCATGACCGGCCCGCAGGATTCGGTCATCGGCATCAAAAAGGAAATCATCATTGAAAAATTCCGCACAAAGCTGCCGCAACGCTTTGAAATCGCCGGCACACCGTGCGAGCTGAACGCGGCGCTGTTCACGCTGGATTGCGATAAACGCCGCGTGATTGAAGTGAAGAATATATAAAAATGAGCCGACAGGCGTAATGCCTGTCGGCTCATCTTTGCTTTATCACTCGCGGATTCCGATATTATCCCGGTCTATTCGGTCGCTGTCTGCATAACCGCTTTTTTCCGCATGTTCTATCTTTTTCGCTTCTTCGGCAGTCACCTTGGTGAAATCAGGGTCCCAGGCTTGAACCGATTTTTTGATAAATTCATAAGCAAATACCTTGTCCTCTTCCGGCAACACATCCATCAAATGTGCGGCTTCGATTGCGATATTTGACACAAAAATACCCCCTTATTTGTATATATCTCCACGGTTTCCGGTGTCAATCACCAAAATGATTTCAATTTCTTCTTCGCTTTCATTTCGATAAATAACACGCCATGCGCCGACGCGAAGTCTTTTTCTTTCGTCGCCGTAGCCTTGCAGAAATTTAATATCGCCTATCGGGGGGCTTATGCGTCAAGCCGTCGATGGCATTACGAATTATGTCTACCGATTTTCTATCCGGCCTTGACAAAAATTTCAAAGCATCCTTGGAATATCTTATCTTACACATTAGTTTTCTCCGTGAAAATAAACTTATCCTGTACTTATTACATAAGATTTATCCCATATTGTCAATAGCTTTTGCAAATTTTAAAAAACGCATGGCGGAAATTTCTTCAAATCCATATCGGCAATTCACATTTTGGTCAGCAATTCGTAATACCATGCCGCGGAACCGGTATACCAGCTCCAGCCGCCGCGGCCGGGGTGTGAAATGTTGGAATAAACATCGCCGCAAATGACATACGGCTCAGTCATATACCTCTCGAACAGCTCCTTATCGCAGGCGCGCAAAGCCGGGCAAAGGGCACGCGCAATTTCGTCGGCACGCTCGGCATATCCGGCGCACATAAAGCCCATCGCACCCCAAACGGCAGCATGAGTATACTGACCGCCGTTTTCACGCAGACCCGCCGCATAGCTTTTGATATAGCCGGGATTTTTATCGCTCTTTTCAAAAGGCGGCGCAAAAAGCTTTAAAATGCGATTTTCCTTATCATATAGATATTGATAAGCGTTATCCAGCGCGCCGTTTATCCGTGCTTTATCGCTTCGATAAGCCGTCGGGCGAAGCTTTGTGATAACGCTGTCGCAAATGGCGCCGAACGCCTGCGGCAAAAGGTCGATTTTGCATTCGTCACAGCTTTCATCGCCCAGCGGCGAACCGTCATCGTAAAAACCGCGCAGATACCATTTGCCGTTATAGGCGTTATCGTCGATATTTTTGCCCAGCAAATCGGACAAAGCATAGTATTTCTGCGGATTTTCGCCGCGATGAAGTGAAAGCGCGGCAAATTTTTCGAGCACAATGCGCGCGAACATAGCCAGCCACACGCTTTCGCCCTTGCCAAGCTCGCCCACGGCGCTGTAGCCGTCATTCCAATCGCAGCTGCCGATAAACGGTAGACCATGCGCACCGAATCCGCGCTTTTCGAAAAGCTCCAGCGCACGCACGCAATGCGCGTAAATCGTTTCACGCTCCGCGGAAACGGAGGGCGTGTTGTAGCGTTCAAGTTCACCTACAACAAGCGGCTTATCAAAAAGATAATTGACCCTCACCTCTAAAACCGAGTCATCGCCTGTCTTTTCGACATATTCGCACACGCACAGAACCAGCCAAAGGTAGTCGTCACTGCACCGCGAGCGTATACCGGGGTTAAAGCCGTTTTGCCCCTTTACGTTATGCCACCAGTGCTGTACGTCGCCCTCCTCAAACTGATGTGCCGCACAGCGAATAATGTGGCGCCGCAGAATTTGCGGGTTAGATTCCGCAAAAATTCGCACATCCTGAAGCTGATCGCGGAAGCCGTACGCCCCGCCAGACTGATATAGCGCGCCGCGGGCTAAAAATCGGCAGAAAATCGCCTGATAAGGCAGCCAAAAATCCGTCATCAGCTTAAGCGCACTTTGCCCCGGCAGGCTGTTTTTCAAAAGCCCGCCCATGATTTTGCGGACATATTCAAGGCTTTTTTGCTTTGCCGCAGAAAAGCTTTCGCTTTTAAGTGTACTCAGAGTATATTCAAGCGATTTTTCACTGCGTACGGCACACAGCGCGAACTCAAGGCTGTCGCCCTCCGCACCGATTATCGCCGCATCGTTAACTCCGCCTATGCCGCCGCACAACTCGAAAATCGACGTGCAAACGCGGCATTTTTCGTTTTTCGGCATCACCGCCACGGCACGGTCACGGCTGAAAAGCCCCGCAAACGCTATGCTGTTGTCCCCTTTTTTGAAATAAAACGACTTATCTGCCGGACGCGCCGCATAAAATATCCGACGCGGCGACGAAAGCGTAATGCGCAGGCATTTGGCAAACAATCTGTCATGCACAAACACTTCTATTTTATAATCCGTCCCCTCCGCGCGGCCGTAATATGCCGCCGCACCCGAGGTATATTCCACCCGCGCCGCCATGCGGCAAAGGTCGTAAAGTCCGTTTTCTCCCACCATATAAAGCGTTTCGCTCAAAAAGCTGTCGTACGGACTGTTTTCAAAATAGGTCAGCCGCCGCTCGTGCGAATTTGAGAACCAGGTATACCCCAGCGAATTATGGGTTATCACCGTTCCAAACACTTCGGTCGCCAAAACATGACTATACGCCAAAGCGGGGCGGCGCTCAAGCTTGTCGATAACAAAGCCCTGATTTATAAAGTCGCCGCCGTAGGTTTTGAGCAGTGGCTCATACGCTTCGCCGCGCAGTGTTTTATCGGGCGTTGTATGCAAGGCAGGAAGCCGCAAAGCCGCCGGCGGCCGATGCTCATCAGTGCCGCCGTCAAACCACTCAGCCGAGCAAAATCTGAAAAGCTCGCGGTTTTTATTCGCATTTACGAAGAAAATTCCGCCGTTTTTACCCACAAGGTAATCGCTTTTATACCTTGCCGTCAGCGTGCGCAGACCGTTATACAGCGGGCGCGTGTATTCCTCGAGCTCATCGACAACAAAAACCAAGTCATACGCCAGCCCCTTTAAATTGCACAGGCGGTGAAGCATTATCATCAGCCCGCACAGCTTCAGCTGTTCGCGCGAGGTCACTTCAACCGAAATAATCGCGTTGTCGCCCGACACCGAACAGCTCCACAGCTCATCACGCTCAAAATGAACTCTTCCGTTACCGCTCAAGCTGCCGCGGCGCGCAAAGGAAACGGCGCGCAGAATTCTTTCAAGCAATCTGTACTCCGCCGCTTCCATGCGATCGGTGGAGGTTTCCAGCGCTTTTTTTGTATTTGCCGCCGCCAAGGCGTCAGCCTCGCGCTGAGTGCCGTAATTTTCGCGCGCCTTCAAAAATGCGGCTATCGCCTTTTGTCTGTTCGAGGCGCACAGCACGATAAAGCACATTTTATCGGTATTTTTCGTGCGATGCTTACCGCCGCGCCCCTTGACGCGCATGAAAAGGCGCGGATTTACACAGCTGCCCACCGTGCAGGAAAGGGATTCGTCGGAATTCATAATATCACAAAGCATATCGCTTTGGGCAAAAAGCTTGTCGGCGCGTGTTTCGAACGAAAGGCTAAGCGCCTCGTCGGCAATACCCGCCGCAAGATACAAATCCTCGCCTGCCTTGCGTGAACGGCGGTGAAAAATGACAATTCGGTTTTCGGCGTCGTATTCAGCCTCCACCGACAGCGCGCTGAACGCCGGATGGGCGTCGTAATCGGCAAAGCTGTCCAGCACCGGCTCAAGATACAGCATATACTCGATTTTGTCGTTTTCGCGGCAGGAAATATTGATATCGACATACAACGCGCAGGTCTGTGCCGACAGCCGATAAGCCGCGTTAACCAACCGCTCGCCGTCGGTGATATTAAAATCGGCGCTGTCGCGGTTATACTCGAAAATCACTCGTGTAC
>CAYWMF010000053.1:1211-3035 GCA_964459175.1 uncultured Oscillospiraceae bacterium | reverse complement strand
TTTGGCGGCGCACAAAAAACCGGGGCGCGCGTCGGTAAGCGTGGCGGGAGGATTGACGATACAGCGGCTTCGGCGCTCCTCGCGACGTTCAAACCACACATCTCCGCAGTCGGACACTCGCAATGAACTGCGATAGCCGCCGAACAGCGCTATTCTCGGAGCGGCGGCGCAGATGCTTTCGCTTTTCATGCCGCAGGTGGATTTCAGGCGCCTTTCGGGTATTTCGCCAATATCTATATCATTGAAAATATTGGCATCTGTCGGTATTTTTTCCTGTAAGAGCTCGGCGGCGCAGGTGCGTGCATCAGCCATAAAGCGGCGGCGAAAAACACCGTCGTACACACAGTTTGCGGCGGCAACAATGCTCATGCCGACATGATGCGCCATATAGCTTTCCACCCGTGCGTAGCCGCCCTCGGTGCGCGCCGGGGTAAAATCAACCGCTTCGTAAAAGCCGTATTTCGAGTACATGCCCAGCTTCTTTAAATTTTCAAGGTTTTCAAGCACCTCGGCGGTATTGCATTCCAGCATAAGAAACGACGAATACGGCGAAATTACCGTTTCCTCGCCTTCCTCGTGCTTGAGGCTGAGAAAAGGCACGCCAACCGCCTTATATTGGTAGTTCATGCGGGCATCGAAATCGTAAAAGCCGCATTCGGAGGTTCCCCACACCCTAACGCCGTCGGCCACGGCAAAGTGTCTTTTTTGCTCATGATAGGCAAATTCCAGCGTTTCGTGAGCAAAGCTGTTGCGGTACACCGGCAAAAGCAACGCCGGCATAAAATATTCAAAAGCCGTGCCGGTCCAAGAGGCGGCGCCGATATAAAAGCCGCGGCTGATAAGTATTCGCCCAATGGCCGCCCAGTGTCTTTTCGGAACGTCGCCCCTTGCTATGGCAAAATACCCGGTAGTGCGCGATTCGCTCATATACAAATCGTAGCACCCCTCGCCCATGCTGTCGCTTTCGGCATTATATCCAAGGTAAAACAGGTCGCGCGAGGGGTTGTACAGCGCGCGAAAATCAGTCTGACGGACAATCACCGCAATTCTCTCTTTTAACAGCCGCAGACGCCCGTCCTCGGCGGCATAGTCGTCCAAGCCTTTTTCCAGCGCCGCCAGCGCGGTGACGAAATTGCCGCTGTCAACAGTGGAAACATATTTTGCGCCCACCGTTTCAAGCGTCAAATTATCATACCAGTTGAAAAGATGTCCGTGCCACTTTTCCAGCTTATCCAGCGTGTCAAGCGTGTTTTTTAGGCGCTCGTACAGCTCGTCCGTCCGTATAAATCCAAAGTCGCGCGCCGCCAGCACCGACAAAAGATACAGCCCGACATTCGTCGGAGAGCATCTTTCGGCGCATGAACGCACCGGCGCAAGCTGAACATTATCCGGCGGCAGATAGTTTTGCCGCCGCGTCACCTGCTCGGAAAAGAATTTCCACATATCGCGGCAATATTCCGTCAAGGTGTTTACGGCTTTTTCGGACGGCGCGCGCCGACCGTGCAACGGTCGCGACAAAAGAAAGCAAATTATCGGGCTCAAAACCAGCGCCACACCGCAAAATCTGACAAAGCCGCCATTCGAGGCAAAGCAAAAGAACAGTCCCGCGACAATGCTTGATTTCATATACAAAAGGTACGAAGCAAGCCCGAATTTTTTCACTCTGTCCGCCTCGGAGGCGGTAGTCCATTCGAGCAGTCCCCTGCCCGAAACTCTCATGCGCCACACTGTGCGCACCAAGGCGTCGGCGGCCACCGCGGCACGGTGGAAGAACGTGGAAACATCGTACAAAAGATTGAGAAAAGCCGACCAAATGCCGCTGAT
>CAYWMF010000053.1:0-1201 GCA_964459175.1 uncultured Oscillospiraceae bacterium | reverse complement strand
CGGCAAACTTTCTGAAAATCTGCTGAAAGCGTCGGCTGAGCACAATTTGTACCGAATCGCAGACAAACGGCAGAAAAATATACGAAAGCCCCAGCGCCGCCGCGCGTTCCCATCCGCACAAAACCGAAATTATCATAAGCGCCGCCGCACAAATCGGCAAAAGCAGGCGAATAATATTGCTTGTAAGCTTATATTTCGAAAGCGCCGAAAGAGGATTTCGGCTTACATTGCCGTCGGCAGTCATCACGCGACGGCCGACAAACGCCATAGCTTGAATATCGCCGCGTGCCCAGCGGTGTTCGCGCTTGAAATAGGACATCGGATTTTGAGGTAAGCCGTCGGTCAAAATCACATCGTTAACCAGCGCACAGCGAAGCAGACAGCCCTCGAGTATATCGTGGCTCAGCACACGCCCATCGGGAAAAGCGCCGTCGATAACCCGCAAAAAGGCATCGACATCGAAAATACCCTTGCCGCAGAACATACCGCTGCCGAAAAAACTTTGATATATATCAAACGCCGCCGAGGAATATATTTCCTTGCCGCCGGCGCCGCTTTTCAGCACGCAAAACGGCGTCTTGCCTGCCGGGGCAAGCGCATAGCTCATGCGCGGCTGCATTATTCCGTAGCCGCTTTCAACATAATATCTGCCGTCGCGCTCCGCAATCACCGGTCTGTTGAGCGGGTGCGCCATAGCGCCGCAGAGGGTGAAAATCTGCCCCAGCCCCACATCGGTGTCTGAGTCCAGCGTGAGCACATATTTTACGCCGCAAAGCCCCGCGCTGTCGCCGACTATGTGCTTTATCGAGGTTTCCGTACCGCGCAGCAGCCGCGCCAGCTCGATTACCGCGCCGCGCTTTCTTTCGTAGCCCATATAGCATTGCTGAGTTTGGCTGTAAACCCGCGAACGCACGAAAAGATAAAAGCCGCCGCCGTATTTTCGGTTGAGCGCCTCGATTGCTTTTGCAGCGTCGGAAATAATTTTTTCGTCGCCCTCGCAATTTTCGCTTTTCGATTCCTTTAAATCGCCCAGCACGCCGAAAATCAGGTTTTTGTCGCGGTTGGCAAGGTAAAACCGCTCCAACCGCCCAAAAAGCCGCGCGTCCTCGTCGCCGCCGAACAGCAATGACGAAATAACGGTAAGTGTACGGCAGTCATCGGGTATTCCTACGGCGGCGTCAAGCTTCAATTTAGGTATAAT
>CAYWMF010000052.1:0-7879 GCA_964459175.1 uncultured Oscillospiraceae bacterium | reverse complement strand
CCCATATAGCGCTTGGCAATGCTGACAACAAGGCGAAGATTGGCTTCAACCAGCAGCTGCTTTGCCTCCTCGTCGCCGTCAAGAATGCGCTCGGACAAATCGTTTTCGCGCTCGGTGGACAAAAGCGGAATTTTGCCTATATCCTTGAGATAAAGGCGAATATGGTTGTCGATCGTTTGATCCTCCGCCTGAAAAATCTCCGCGGTGTCGATATCTACGTCAACATCCTCCATTGCGCTGTCCGAAACGCCCTCGATTTCCTCGATAAGCGCGTCATCGTCCACTATCAAATCGGTAAAATCGTCGGAATCGGTAATTTCAACGCCGGCTTCCTCCAGCGTTTCGTATATTTTTTCGATTTGCTCGACATCACATCCGGCGGTTTCGATAAGCTCGGCAATTGCGCTGTTGGAAACAAACCCCGCACTGCGCGCTTTTTCGATAAGCTTTGTAACGGCGCTGTTTTTTACTTCTTCTGTATTTGACATAATTTTCATCGCATATCAATAAAGATATGCCTTCCTTTCGTACATTATGAGTTAAGATAGCCCTTCAGGCGGTTGGCGCGCCGCGGATGACGCAGCTTTCGCAATGCCTTCGCCTCGATCTGTCTTATTCTCTCGCGGGTTATATCAAACACCACGCCCACTTCCTCAAGTGTGTGCGACTTGCCGTCCTCCAGCCCGAAGCGCAGTCTTAAAACATCAGCCTCGCGCTTGGTAAGCGTATTGAGAACCTCCTCCAATTCATCGTGAAGCATAGAGCTGTTGGCGGCATCGGCCGGCGCCATTGCGTCGTCGTCCGGGATAAAGTCGCCCAAATGGCTGTCGTCCTCCTCGCCGATAGGGGTTTCCAGCGAAACCGGCTCCTGTGCGATTTTCATTATTTCGCGGATTTTGTCGGCCGGCTTATTGAGTGTGGAGGCGATTTCTTCAATTGTGGGCTCGCGTCCCAGCTCCTGCATAAGCTGACGCGATACGCGCAGTACGCGGTTGATGGTTTCCACCATGTGCACCGGCACGCGTATGGTTCGCGCCTGGTCGGCAATCGAGCGTGTTATAGCCTGGCGAATCCACCAGGTTGCATATGTCGAAAATTTAAAGCCCTTTTGGAAATCGAACTTTTCGACCGCCTTCATAAGTCCGAGGTTGCCCTCTTGGATAAGGTCAAGAAAATACATTCCGCGGCCGACGTACCTTTTTGCTATGCTGACAACAAGGCGAAGATTGGCTTCAACCAAAATCTTTTTTGCCTCCTCGTCGCCGGCGCTCATCTTTTCGGCCAGCTCCTGCTCATAGGCGGAATCCAACAGCGGAACCTTGCCTATTTCCTTAAGATACATTCTTACATGATCCTCGACCAGCATTCCGTCTGTCGTGGGGTCGTATTCGCCCTCCTCCGGTTCAAGCGAAACATGAATATCGTCGGTTGACATTTCGCTGTAGTTGAGATCGTCTATGTTTTCGAGATGCGATAAATCCTCATCAACATAGCTTGTAACCTCTACTCCCGCCGACTCCAGCGCCGAATACAGCTTTTCTATCTGCTCGACATCGTATTCCACATTTTCCAGCGCGTCGAATATTTCCTCCTGCGAAAGAGTTCCCTTGGCTTTTCCGCGCTCGATAAGCTCCTTAAATTCATTTTTTTCGGTTGTCTTGGCTCCCTCTGCCGTTTTGTTTTTTTGTGCCATTGTGTCCTTCCTTTTTGTTTTATGTAAATATTATTTTTAGCTTTTTTGTGCGCGAAGCGCTTCAAAATATTCCTCCAGCGGAATATCGTCGGAATTGTTTTTTCTGTTTTGCTCCTCAAGCCTGTCTATCAATTCGTTTAACACCTCGGGCGAATTGTTGGTAAGCTCGGAACGCGCTATTTGCATTTTCATAATCGCGCCAATCTGCTCCGGCGAAAAGAACTGCCCCAGGCCGCCCATATCCAAATCGCCCTCCGATGCGGCGCACAGCTCCAAAATATGCGTAAACACCGTTTTGTTAAACTCGCACATGAACATTTCGGGCTTGAGGCGCGCCATAATACCGGCGTCACGCAAATAATCGCTTCTGAGCATAAGAATGCCGAGAATGTTTTCTTCTATGCTTGCACCCGCCTTATATTTTTGGCGGTCGGGATTTATGCGGTCTCCGTAGCCCATGGATTTTTGAATTTTTTCGTCCAAATCCCGCTGAACCGCCTGCTTTTCGGCTTTGCGCCGCCGCTTGGCAACCTCGTTTTTGAGTGTGGACAACTCCACGCCGGTAAGCTCGTTGAGCTTCAGCAAAAACACATCCAGCTCGACGGCCGAATGCACCCCGCACAGCATATCGCAGGCCTTGTTCACGAAATCCAGCTTTTCCTCAGGTACATCCAAATTATAATTACCCAAAAGCGTGCGGAATTTGAAATCTATCTTGCCCTCCGAATTGCCCATAAGCGCCGAAAAGGCGGCTTTGCCGAATTTTTTGATATATTCGTCGGGGTCCTTGGCATTTTTTACGGTGATAACCTTAACCGACAGCCCCGCCTCGCCCAACAGCGCGATGGCTTTATCGGTAGCTTTTTGACCGGCGGCGTCGGAATCGTAGCAAATATACACCTTTGTGGCGTATCGTGCCATAACGCGCGCCTGCTCCGGCGTTATCGCCGTGCCGAGCGTGGCGACGGCATTGAAAAAGCCCGCCTGATGCAGCGCCACAACATCCATGTAGCCCTCGCACAGAATAAGCGACGAATCGGTGGTCGCCTTGGCGTAATTGAGGGCATAGAGATTTCGCCGCTTGTTGAACACCGGCGTATCGGACGAATTAAGATATTTCGGTGTGCCGTCGCCTATAATGCGACCGCCGAAAGCAACAACCTCGCCGGCAACGTCGATAATCGGGAACATTATGCGTCCGCGGAACATGTCAAACGGCTTGCCGTATTTATTTATTCCGCACAGGAAAGCCTCTTTGAGCTCGCTGTCGCTGTAGCCCTCGCTCCGCAGATAGCTCGAAAGCGTGTCAAAGCTTTCGTCGGCGTAGCCTATGCCGAAATGCTTTATTGTGCGCGGCGTGAGCCCGCGGTCGGTGATATATTTAAGCGCCGCGGCGTTTTCCGGCTCAAGCAGTGAATTATGAAAAAAGCGCGCCGCCTTTTTATTAAGCTCGAATATTCGCTTGCGGTCGATTTTTTTCGCGCCGTAGGAAGGCTCGTTTTCCGGCATGGCCATGCCCACTGTGTTGGCAAGCTTTTCCACCGCCGACATATAATCGAGGTTTTCCATACGCATAACAAAGGTTATAACATCGCCGCCCGCGCCGCAGCCGAAGCAGTAAAAGCTCTGCGTATTGCGGAAAACGGTAAAGGACGGCGTTTTTTCACTGTGAAACGGACAGTTGCCGACAGAATTTGAGCCGGCGCGCTTAAGCCGCACATATGTACCGATGATATTTTCTATATCGCACCGAGCCTTCAGCTCGGTCAAAAAAACGCTTGGAAGCGGCATAAAGCATCCTTTCTTTCAAAATCAAAGTCTCTGCCACACCTTTGGTATGAACAGCTCGTTAAACATTCTGACGGCGTAGCGGTCGGTCATGGAGGAAATATAGTCGCACACTACCCTGCCCTTTGGTGAAAAATTGAGATATTGCCGATATTCCGACGGCAATTTTTCGACATGCTTGTAAAAATATTCGTACAAATACGTCAGCATGACATTAGCCTTTTCCTCCTCGCCCTTGGCCTCGGGGTTTTTGTAAACCGCCTCGAACATGAATTCGCGCAGTCGGTTCATGGCGTCGCTTATTTCGGGCGACATGCGAATTTCGCCGTCGGTGCTGTTGAATATTGTGTCCCGAACCAGCGTGTTGATACGCACGCCGTGTGTATCGCCCAAAATCTGACGTAAATCGCGCGGAATATCCTCGCTTTTCATTATTCCGGCGCGAATGGCGTCGTCGATATCGTGATTTATGTAGGCTATGCGGTCGGCGAATTTCAAAATCCGCCCCTCCGGCGTAAGCGCGCGGTTATTGCCCGAATGATTGCGTATTGCGTCCCGCACCTCGTAAGTAAGATTCAGCCCTTTGCCGTTATTTTCCAATAGGTCCACAACGCGCAGACTTTGCTCGTAATGTGCAAAGCCGCCCTCATAAACGCTGTTTAGCAGTCGTTCGCCGGCATGGCCGAAGGGCGTATGCCCCAAATCGTGCCCCAGCGCCGCCGCCTCGACAAGGTCCTCGTTAAGATACAGCGCGCGGGCGATGACGCGAGCAATCTGCGTCACCTCAAAGGTATGGGTAAGTCTTGTGCGGTAATGGTCGCCCTCGGGCGTCAGAAACACCTGAGTTTTGTGCATAAGACGGCGAAAGGCCTTGGAGTGCGTGATGCGGTCGCGGTCGCGCGAGAAGGGTGTGCGTATATCGCATTCCTCCATCGGCCGTTGCCGCCCGCGCGTTTGACTCGACAAAGTGGCAAACCTGCTCAGATGCTTTTCTTCATATTCGTAAATACTTTGAACATCATTGACGCTGTGCATTATATCGCCGCCTTTATATATTAATTTGCAATTATTGTCGATTTTTCTGCGAAAAATCTTTCTCAATGAAATCCGCAGGATTTCAATTCATGGCGCATTCAATTCATGCAAAGCATTTCATTTGGATTTCATCTTATCTTATTATACGTTGAAAATTCGCATAATCCTTTTTTATTTCGCAACTTTTTTTATTTTTACAAATTCATAAAAAGATACACCACCACAAACAGCATGGAAAAATTGAAGCCGCTCACATATATCACCCACAGCGATAGCAAAAACGCCGCAATAATAAAGAAAAGCGTTAGCCACTGCGTTATTTTCCATACCGTTTCGGGCTCGTATCGCCGCAAAAGCAGCGCCTCCGCAAAACCGCCGCCGTCAAGGCCGCGAATGGGAAGCATATTGAAAAAGGCGTAAAAAAGGTTGGCGAACAGCAAAAAAAGTATTTCGGAGGAGGGATAAAAGCGATAGGCAAAATACGCGCACACCGCGCCGACAAAATTGGCAATTGCCCCCGCGGCGCAGACCAGCGCGTCCTCACCGTAGCCGCACAGGCGGCCGTCGGTTTGAATCTGCGCGCCGAACGGCATGACATCTGTACGGCGCACCTCGGCGCCCACCGCCTTAGCGGCGATAAGATGGCCGCTTTCGTGAAGAAGCGCGCAAAAAAGCATTGCCGCCACATATTCGGGCGGATTGAACAGCGACAAAAATATCAGCGGCACCACCGCCGCCGGGCTGACATGAATTTTTGCCGAACCGATTTTCATTCCGGCCCGCCCTGTGCAAAAACCTGCACCGCCATATCGTCATCTATGCCGAAAACCATTGCCGCCGCGGGATTTTGCGCAATCGACACCTCAATGCTGCGTGAAAAATCGTCAAAGCCGACGTTACCGTTGAACACCGCCAGCGCTTTTTCCCTCATATCGCCCGACAAAAACAGCGCCGCCGCCAAAAGCGCCGCCAGTATGCAAAAAAATCTTTTCATCTTGCTCTCCTTTCGCATAATTCTATGCCGCAAAATCGGAAAACAGAAGGAAATTCGCAATGCCCGTTGAAATGCTTCACGTTTCTCTGCCGTTTCTTCGCCGCAAAAGTATAATTACCTGTTTTCGCTCATAGAATATAGCAAATAAAAAACACGAAAGGACCGAAAAACATGAATTCTGTTATCAAGCAAATGTACACCCCAATATCCCACGGCGGTAAAATACATATTGAAAACGAGGTTATTCTGCCGGATTACTGCGCCGATATAGCGCGCGTGGTCAAGGTTGAGGCGAACCCTAAAATCACCGCCAAAAGCGTTTATGCCGACGAGGGCGCGCTGAGCGTTTCGTTTGACGGAACAGCGCTTTTCAAGGTGATTTACACCGCCGAAAGCGGAGACAGACTGCACAGCGCGTTTTTCAGCGAAAACTTTTCGCACAGCTTTAAAATTCAGACCGACAAGGCAACCGATCCGGACGATATTTTTCTGCATATTGCACTGTCGGCCGAAAATGTTTCCTGCCGCCCCGCCTCGCCGCGGCGTATGGTCATTCGCGGCGACCTTAGCGTTCTGCCCGACATACGCCTGAACCGCGGCATTGAATATTTCAGCGGCGACGACAGCGAAAGCTGCGAGGTTTTAAGCGAAGAAGCTCGCCTTTGCACCATGTGCGGCAACGCCGAGGCGGATTACACGCTGAGCGAAAAAATTCCACTGCCGCGCGAATTGCCCACCGCCGACGAGATACTTGACTGCGATATGCGATATGTGTGCGAAAGCCTGAAAATCACCGACGGAAAGGCGGTTTTCACCGCGACGGCGCTGTTCACCTGCTTTTATTCGTCGAGCGACGGCAACATAAGCTTTTGCCAGCCGCTGGAGCTGTCGCAAATAATCGACCTGCCCGATGCGCGGGAGGCATCGCAGGGTGAAATTCGCTTTTTGCCGACCTCGCTGCGCGCCGATGTTGACGTGGACAATTACGGCGAAAACCGCGTAATTGCCGTTGATTTTTCCTATACCGCCCAGGTTGTCGCCTTTGCCGACCGCGAAATTGAGGTTGCCGCCGACATTTTTTCGCCGACAAATGAGCTTGACGCGCAATACGGCGATTTCACCGCCCGCGCATTCGGCGCCAAAATCAGCGAAAAATTGCCGATAACGGGCACGGTGAAGCTTAAAAATCCGCAAATAACAACGCTTGAGGACATAAAACCCACCGCTTATATACGCGGCTGGGTGATCGAAAACGGACTGCTGAGCCTTGACGGCAGGCTGAATTTGAAAATGATCGGCGTTTACACCGGCGGCTATGACGGCATCGAGGAAAGCCTTGATTTTTCGGCTCATATCAAGCTGGACGAGCTTGCCTCGCCTCAATGCGACCTGAATGTAAGCGTTTGTGAGGTGGACTGCGTGCCGTCGGGCAGCGTCATTGAAATCCGCGCCGATGTGATAATAAGCGGCTCGGCGTTCTCGCAAATTCCGACGCACTGCGTGCGGGACGTCACGCTCGGCGAAAAGAAAAAGTCCCCTGTCCGTCCGCCGATAATCCTGTATTATCCGTCATCGGGCGAAAGCCTGTGGGACATTGCAAAAAAATATTCGTTGCCACAAAAGCTCATACGCGATTTTAACGGCATGGAAAGCGCCAAAATAACCGACAGCGTGGTGAAAATTCCGGCGATGGGGGTTTGAGGTAAAGCGTAATTTTATCGGTAATCTGTAAATTCAATTTGCAATTTGCAACAAGGCGGCTTTCGACGAAAGCCGCCTTGTCAGCTGTTATTTTGCCGTTTCGAAAAGCTTCGTTATGGTTTTCATGTTTTGCTGCATCAGGTCGTCAAGCTCGCGCTCGGCACAAACCAGCCGACATTCCGCCGCTATGCGTTCAAAGTCGAGCTCACGCGGCTGTTGACCGTAAATGCGAATGAAGTTGTTGCGATAAATATTATCCTGAACTTCCTGCGGAAACGCCATGCCATGGATCGGCTTTTCGTCGGATGCGTAAACGAAGAAATCCTCGTCCTTTTCAAGGAAGTTTCTGACCAGATTTATACGTGTGCCGTAGACGCTTTCCTCGTCGCGGCCGTCCAGCGCAAAATTATATGTATCGGTGCCGTAAAGCAATCTTTGACTGTATTTTTCGAAAAATGCCCGCGCCTCCTTCGGATTGGCGGTAAAGCTTACGTACATTTCGCCGCCGGGGGTAAGGTCAAAGCAGAGGTTTTCGTAAGTATCGAACATTTTTGCCGCGCGCTCAAGCTCGTCGCCCATGAAATAAAAATGTGCCAAGGTCAGCCTAAGCTTGGGGAATTTTTTCAAAATTCCGTCCACATAGCTTCTCAGCTCCTCGCGCGTGGGGT
>CAYWMF010000051.1:0-7902 GCA_964459175.1 uncultured Oscillospiraceae bacterium | reverse complement strand
TACGGCTTCGCAAAAATGCCCGTGCAAGCACACATTTTTGCTTCATGGTATAATAATAACATTAAATATGAAAGGAATCTGTCGTATTGTATACCGATGATATAGAAATAAACGATATACTCGAATTTCATCTGCCGCGGTGGGACGAGCTGCCCGAAATAGAGCTTTATATGGATCAGGTTGTCTCTATTTTGGAAAAAAAGCTGAGCATTTTCGCCGAACCTGGCAACCAAAAGTTTATAACCTCCACCATGATAAACAATTATGTAAAGCAAAAGGTGGTTAAACCGCCGGTTAATAAGCGCTACGGACGGCTTCAGCTGTCGTATCTTTTTGTGGTTTTTCTTTTGAAACGCATAATGAGTATTTCGGATATCTGCGTCAGTATCGAAGTTATGCTGAAAAGCTATAACGCCCATCACGCGTACGATATTTTTTGCGACGAGTTTGAAAACGCGCTTCATGTGGCTTTTTCGGGGCGCGAAATGTCGAACGGCTTGACCGACGAGCAAACCCCGCGTGAAATTGTGGCAATTCGTTCGGCGGTTATGGCGCTGGCTAACCTCATACTTGTAACGCGCCTTGTGCGCGTCGGCGATGAGCCCGAGCCGGAAGGGGAATAGCTTATGTGGCTGATGTTTGCGATCTTGTCGGCGGTTTTCGCCGCGCTGACTTCGATATTGGCTAAGGTGGGAATTGATTCGGTTAATTCCACACTGGCTACCGCGATAAGAACCGCTGTGGTGGTTTTGATGTCGTGGGGTATGGTTTTCATTACCCATACTCAAAACGGCATTTCGCAAATCAGCAATAAAAGCTGGCTGTTTCTTGTTTTGTCAGGTTTGGCTACCGGCGCTTCATGGCTTTGCTATTATAAAGCACTTCAACTGGGCAGTGTTTCGAAGGTCGTGCCGATTGATAAGCTGAGCGTGGTTATAACTCTTGTTTTGGCTTTTGTGTTTTTGCACGAAGAATTCACCTTTAAATCACTGGTGGGCTGTGTACTGATAGCCGCCGGAACACTTGTAATGGCGCTTTGATGAATATTTTTTATAAAAAGTCTCACAATATATGTGGACTTTTTATTATTTTGGAGGCAAATATGAAAAAGATTAAGAAGAAAAACAGACCGCTTATGCAAAATGAGCCGCCATACAAAACCCTCGCCATGGCCGACGACAGCACGCGCGATCCCAAAACGAATGCCACTATGCCGTCGAAGGAAGCGGTGGAACGCGCACGTGAGTGGTCGATAGAAAATAAGCTGTGATAAAAAGGATGTAATTGGCAATTATAATTTTATCGAAAGAAATTTGTAAAAAACACTTGAAAAAAAATCGTTAAAGTGATATAATTATAAGGGCACTAAGAGAACACCCCATTCGGGGTGTTTTGTTTATTTTATGAAAGGACAATCGGCAATTTGTGCCGTGAGTGTTATGATGAAAATCGGATTTGATAACGACAAATATCTCAAGCTGCAATCTGAAAAAATTAGAGAAAGAGTCGAGCGTTTCGGCGGCAAGCTGTATCTTGAATTCGGCGGCAAGCTTTTTGACGACTACCACGCTTCGCGCGTGCTTCCCGGCTTCAAGCCGGACAGCAAGGTCAAAATGCTGTTGGAAATGAAAGATGACGCCGAAATTGTGGTGGTTATCAATGCCGACGATATAGAAAAAAATAAACGCAGGGGTGATCTCGGAATTACCTACGACCTTGATGTACTGCGCCTTATCGATGCATTCCGCGCAATCGGGCTTTATGTCGGAAGCGTGGTTATAACGCATTACCGCGGCCAGTCCGCGGCGGCGGCTTTTCAGAAAAGACTTGAAAATCTCGGCGTAAAGTCGTATAAAGCATTACCTTATACCCGACTACCCCTCCAATATCGAGCTTATTGTCAGCGACGACGGCTACGGCAAAAACGAGTATATCGAAACCTCGCGCCGCCTTGTTGTCGTTACGGCGCCCGGACCCGGAAGCGGCAAAATGGCTACCTGCCTTTCACAGCTTTATCATGAATATAAGCGCGGCATAAATGCCGGATATGCAAAGTTCGAAACCTTTCCGATTTGGAATATTCCGCTTAAGCACCCGGTTAATTTGGCGTACGAGGCGGCGACGGCCGATTTGAACGATATGAATATGATCGACCCTTATCACCTTGACGCCTACGGTGTCAAGAGCGTAAACTATAACCGCGATGTGGAGATTTTCCCGGTGCTCAACACCATGCTGGAGCGCATTTTGGGCGAATCGCCGTACAAAAGCCCGACGGATATGGGCGTAAATATGGCGGGCTACTGTATTTTTGACGATGACGCGGTAAGCGAGGCCTCCAAGCAGGAGATACTGCGCAGATATTACAACACCCTTTGCTCTCACCGTCAAGGTATGTCCGACGAGAGCGAGGTATATAAAATCGAGCTTATAATGAACCAGCTGGGCATTTCGACCAAGGATCGCCCGGTTGCCGAGGCGGCTAACGCCGTTGCCGAAAGCACAGGCATGCCGGCCGTTGCGCTGGAGTTGGAGGACGGCACCATAGTTACCGGAAAAACCTCGCCGCTTTTGGGGGCTTCCGCGGCGTTGCTTCTCAATGTTTTGAAGCATCTTGCCGGCATAGACCACGAAAAGGAGCTTATTGCCCGCGAAATTATCGAGCCTATTCAGGTACTCAAAATCTCGCATATGGGCAACCATAATCCGCGCCTGCACACCGACGAAATTCTTATCGCGCTTTCGATTTGCGCCGTCAGCGACCCGTCGGCCGCGCTGGCCATGTCTCAGCTCTCAAAGTTGCGCGGCTGTGATGCGCATGCTTCGGTAATTCTTTCGCGCGTGGACGAAAATGTTTTCCAAAAGCTGGGTGTAAATATTACATACGAGCCGAAATACCAAACAAAGAAGCTTTATCATGCGTAATTCCGCTACATATTGTCCCGAAAAAAAGCCGACTAAGGCGCTGATATATTTGCTGTGTCTTTTTGTCATCGGCATCGTCTGCTGTGCCATCGGCAGTGGCGATATACTGTTTAAGTGGCTGTTTCAGCTTGCGGCAATGTTTTGCTTGGTGCTGTTTATTCTGAGCGTGACACGGTATTTTATATATGAGTACAGGTATCTTATAACCGATGATTCATTTATGGTTGTTCAAAAAAGCGGAAAGCGCGAAACTGTTTTGTGCAATCTCAATCTCTCGACTGGTATCGGCGTATATACTTCAAAGGAGTATAAGGCACAAAAAAAGAATATCGGGTATATAAAAACCGCGTATAACTATACCCAGAATTTTATGCCCGATAATAAGCTTTACTATGTTTTTGAATTTAACGGAGACAAATTTTGCGTTGCGCTGGAGGCTGATGATAATTTTGCCGCCGCGCTTAAGGACGGTGTTACACAAGAGCGCTGAGCTTTTGAATGGAAGCTGTTATTTCATTGTCGCTTTTGTAATTTTCACTGTAGACTTCTGTTATGAAGTCGCCGCTGTAGCCGACACTTTTTAGCTTATTTATAATACCGCGAATGTCGCAATCGCCCTCGCAGGGCAGGCAGCATTCTTTTTTTGTAAAGTCGAAATCGTTTATGTGGACATTGCGGATGTTTTGCCCCATTGCGTCTATCATTGCAAAAGGATCTTGATCCGCGCGCAGACATTGCTTAAGGTCAAAGGTGAAAAATATTTCGTCCTTCATAAAGGCTTTGATGCGCGTTACAAAGTCAACCGTGGCGGTGACGGTGCGGCAGACGTTTTCATGTGTCAGCGTTATTCCGAATTCGCGCGCGGCGTCGGATATGCGACGGTATCTTTCAGCATAGCATTCCATACCGCAAAATGCGGCAGTATTGGAAGCGCCGTGCAAGACAAAATAGCGAGCGCCGAGCGTTTGGGCGGCCTCGAACATACGCTTGTAAATACCTATGCCGTCATCGGTGCGGCGGTCATATGCCGAAAAGAAAAGAACGCTTTCCCAGCCGGACAAGAAAGGGTGCACCGATACGACCCTGACGCCGTTTGAATCGGCGATACTTTTGAGCTGTTTTACAAACGGTTTTTCCAATTCCGAAAAACAGTTGAAAAACACCTCGCATACAGGCACGTGGAAGCTTTGTATATGTTCTAACGCTTTTTCCAAATACATAGGATAAAAGCAAGCGGTTGAAATTCCAATATTGTGCATGAAAACGGCTCCTTTCGTAAGCTTATATATTCTATCATATAAATTCGGGAAAATCAACAGGAATTTGTGACAATTTTGCCGCGATACGAATATGCTGTTAGTAAAACAACTGTAATAATTGCGGAGGAAAAGCTTATGTGTAGTCTTTCAAAAGCTATAGGTATTGCTGTATGTACATTCGGACTCGGGGTGATGGTAGCGTTTTTTCTGCCGGAATCCGTACTGGTTGTGCTGGAGGCGGTTGTAATTATTACAGCGGGAGTCATTTTTCTTAAAGCCTGAGAAAGGGTCGATGCTATGAAGATTATGGTTTTCAAGCCGCCGAAGCTTTTGCGTGGAATGCTTGCACGTATTTTCGGGGGCAAAAATAAGAATGACAGCCGCAAATAGCGGCTGTCAAACTTTCGATAAAAGTGAAAATAGTGACCTAAACAATATCACGTTAATTTTTCAAAACTCCGTAGCCCGCCGAAAGCTTACCGCCGTTCAAAAGGTAGGCTTTTAAGTTTTTTTGCAGTGAAGACGTTTCGGGCAGCTCGGCCGTCGGCTTATCACTGTCTGGACCGTAGATGCGCTTTAACGCCGAGCTTGATGGGATTATTTTGGCAATATCGAACATATTGTAAAAATGCGCGATATTCGAATCCGGCTTCACCAGCGTTATGAGCGCCGGGTCGAGCAGCCAGCTTTCGCAAACCATGTGCGTGTAATTGAAATCCGGATAGTATTTTTTGAAAAATTCGCGCGCCGCGGCGATCGACTCGCGGCAGGCCTCGGGCGTCATTCCCGAACCCTCCTGAATGTGCATGTTGAGCGCATTGTCACCGAGCCTTATGCCGTGCTTGGGCGATTCGAAATCCGACTTAAACGGCTGGAATTGCAGGCGGCCGAGCTTTATAACCTCGGCGTTCTGAATAGAGCTTTCCCACTCGATTTCGGTAAGTCCGATTTCTTTTTTGCAATTGTACAAATTCAAGACCCAAACCCTAACATCATTAAGCGAATCGAGTATTATATCGTCCGGTATATTCCTTTTCTTAAAATTGAGAAAGGCATTATCCATATTTGATAATATGTACAAAAGGTTAAGAAAATTGTCATTTTCTTGCTTGAGAGCATTCAACGGATTGCCCGAATTGATTGCATCGGAAAGCTTTGCCGTTTCAAAGCTTTCGAGCTTGTCGCGGAAAAGGAGGTTTATATTATCGGGCAGTCCGAGGTTTGCAAAACGTGCGTTTAAAAGGCTTTTCATGCGTTCTCTCCGATTACGCCCGCGCCGCAAAGCAGGGCTTTATATGATGCGGAGGCGTTTTCGATGCAAGCGCTGATTCCGGCGGCCTCCAGCTCGCCGACAATGTCCTTTAGCGCATAGGTGCCCGAGGTGTCGCAGGCACATACGCTGTCAAGACGAAAAACAACAGCGGAGCAATGATGAATTTCACCTTGCTTGTCGGCGAAAGAGTTGTCAGAAACGGCGGTAAAGCTTCCGCGCAATGCTGAAATGGTTGTAAATACCAAATTGCCGGAAAGGGTGACAATCGAGGTTCCGTTTTCATCCTTAATGGAAATATCAAGTTTCGAGGCCTTGAAAAGGAACAGCACCAGCGAATACGCAATACCGATTATGATGGCGACGGTAAGGTCGAAAACCACGGTTGAAATCATGGTGACAAAGAATTTTGAGATGGCGCCGTACATTTTTTTGCCGAAAAATTCCTTTATCATGTGCCACTCGTTCATTCTCCAGGCGGTTACCATGAGCACACCTGCCAGCGCGGACAGCGGAAGCTGAGCCATAATGGGACCGAGCAAAAACATTGAGGCCAACAGCGCGACAGAGTGGAAAACGCCGCAAAGTCGGGTTTGACAGCCGCTTTTTATAGCTACGCTGGTACGCGCGATTGCGGCGGTGGAGGGAACACCGCCAAACAGCGGGATTATAATGTTGCCGACACCCTGCGCCACAAGCTCACGGTCGGCGTCAAAGGACTCATTTTTCATACGCGAAGCGCTTGCACCGCACAGCAGGCTTTCAATCATGCCGAGCGCCGCGATTGTTATGGCGGGAGAAATGAGGTTTACAAGCGAGCTGAGCTCAATCGAGCTTAACGAAAGTCGATTTTCGAGAAGAAGCGTGCGCGGAATTTCGCCGACTTTCGCAACATCGAATTTAAGAAAATAGCTGATTAAACCGACGATAATGATGGAAACGAGTGAGGAGGGAACCTTTGCATTCCATTTTTTGGGGTAAATTACCATTATGGCTATTACCAAAAGTCCGCAAATTACAGCTTGCAGATTGGGCGAAAAGCCAAGGCGGGCGTAGGAAGCAAGCTTTTCAAGCGCTGTTTCGCCCTGCGATACCGTACCAAAGAAATTGTCGATTTGTCCCAGCGCTATGATTATGGCGATGCCAGAGGTGAAGCCGGTTACAACCGGCATTGGGATAAGCTTTACCAGCTTACCGAGCTTGAAAATTCCGCAAAGCAGTATTATTATTCCGGCAATAAAGGAAGCGATGAAAACGCCGCCGAGGCCCTGCTTTGCGACTATTACCATCAGCACGGCCGTCATGGCGCCGGTCGGACCGGAAATTTGGAAGGATGCTCCCGAGAGCAGACTTATGATTATACCCGAAAGTATAGCGGTTATCAGTCCGGCCGCCGCATCGGCGCCGGAGCTGACGCCGAAAGCGATTGCCAGCGGTAACGCCACCGCGCAAACGGTAAGCCCCGCCATTAAATCCTTTAAAAGCTTTTCGACGTTGTAGCCCTTGAATTCTGTTTTTAAATCGTTTATGTATTTTTTAATCAAAATTATTCAACTTCCTTTTTTGATATGGATATGGGCGCACAAAGTACGCCTGCCGGTATGTCGATATTTTATCGACCTATTGCCTGACTTTCTCGACAGTCTGACGGGCGCACAAAGTGCGCCCGTCATAGCAGTATATTTAATTGAGAGTTTTGAGAAATTCGAAGCAGTGTGTAACCTCTTCGATTCCGTTGGGCTCAAGGCATTCGCTTTCAACAACAATGTCCATGCCGAGAGACGAGGCCTTTTTGCATACCTGCGCAACCGGAGCTTCGCCCTGACCGAGGTATTTGCCTTTACCGCCCTTTAAACCGTCCTTAAGGTGAATCATTGTCGTGCGATCCTTAAGTCTGTCAAGCAGCTCGATAGGGTCAAGACCGGCATTGAATGCCCAGTAGGTGTCGATTTCGAACAAAATTTTTGTGCGGTTCTCAAGCTCTGTATGTGTTATGATGCCTTCGCTGTTGGGTAGAAATTCGTGAGAATGGTTATGATAAAGCAGGTTAAGACCTTCCTTTTCAACCTTGGGCTGGAAAGTGTTTATCATGTCGATAAAATCGTCCAGCTTTGCTTTGGTGGCAAGGTCGGCGCCGGGGATTATTATGTTCTTCGCACCGATGGTTTTATGATACTTGACGGTGGCGTCGAAATCCTCGGCCACAGCCTGCCAGCCGGTATGAGTTCCGCAAGCCGTCAGACCGTATTTTTCAAGCCAACCGGCAACCGTTTCGGCATCGTGGCCGAAAAAGCCGGCAGGTTCAACCATTTTATAACCGATTTCGGCAACCTTTTTCAAAGCGCCCTCAAAATCGTCGGGAGTTATGTCGCGTATGCTGTATAACTGCAAGCAGTAGTTCATTTTAAAAACCTCACAAAATTAGATCTCGGGAATATTGATTTCGAT
>CAYWMF010000050.1:0-7904 GCA_964459175.1 uncultured Oscillospiraceae bacterium | reverse complement strand
TTATACTTGACGCCGGCTGCGGACAGGGCTATTATGACCGAAAAATAAAGGATAAACTGCCCGAAAGTGAGCTTTTTGGTATAGATATTTCAAAATTTGCAGTGAAATATGCTTCGTCGCACAACAAGGATATTTCCTACGCTGTGGCCGGGGTGTACGATATGCCGATTGCCGATGGCTGTGCCGATATAATTCTCAGCGTGTTTTCGCCGCTGGCACAGCATGAATTCGCGCGTGTGGCGGCCGAGGGCGCGGCACTTGTTATAGCCGTACCGGGACCGCGGCATCTTTTCGGCTTAAAGGAGATACTGTACCGTGAACCGTACGAAAACGAAATTATCAGCACCGAATACGAGGGCTTTAAGTTTGCGGAGCGCGTGCCGATAAAATCCTCGCTCAGCCTTAACGGTAATGAGCTTATAACCGCGCTGTTTGCCATGACGCCGTATTACTGGAAAACCGGCACCGACGGGCACAAAAGATTGAAAAGCACTGAGGTGCTGGAAACCGAAATCGAATTTGATATATTGATATACAAGAAAATTTAAGCATAATAAATAATTTTTTGCAAAATATTTTTCCGAATTTGTCAATTGACTTTGTTAACGTAATAATATATAATAGATATAACTCACAAAGAAAGGAATTTTTTATGTACAAAACCACAAAAATTTTAGCTCTGTCGCTTATCGTTGTGGCGCTTTTGTCGCTTTTTTCTTGCACTTTGGCGGCCGATATATCGGTGCTTGCCTCCTCTGACAAGGTTATTGTGCAGGCGTCGAATAACGACGGTGTGGCGTTCGATATTAAGGGCTACAAAAAGGGAGAACAAATATATCTTTTCCTGCCGGCGGATGTTGATTTGAAAAAGCTTCTTGTAACTTTCGGCAGCGAAACCAAACAGCTGGATATGACCGCGCAAAAGACTGTCAAGCTGTCCGACGGCACATACACGCTTTCGGCTATGCAGACCGATTTGCCTGTCTTGTATATGCAAATCGACGAGCAAAAGGGCACCATCGGCGCCATGAACGGTGATAGAGCGCATAAAACCAAATGCTATGGTACATTTTACCTTGATGTGCCGACAAAGCTCGCCGCCCAAAATGGCTGGAGTGACTTTTACACCGACGATAATTCGCAAATCAAGGGACGCGGCAACGCCACCTGGGGGCTTGACAAAAAGGGCTATCAGATAAAGCTGGGCAAAAAGCAGAGCGTTCTCGAAATGGGCAAGGATAAAACGTGGCTTTTGCTGGCAAATCACGGTGACCGCTCGCTTATCCGCAATAAGCTGGCATACGATTTTGCCATTGATATGGGGTTGGAATACTCGGTTGAAAGCGAATTTGTCGATGTGTATTTCAACGGCGTGTATCAGGGTAACTATCTTTTGACCGAAAAGGTCGAGGTTGGCAAGCAGAGAGTCAATATTTACGACCTTGAGGAGCCGGACGAGAACCCCGACACCGACCGCTTGACCGGCGGCTATCTTATCGAATACGACCGCCTTGCGCAGTCGGAGGACACCTGGTTTGCCGGCAAAAATACCGGACGCCTTATTTCGGTAAAAAGCCCGGAAAAGGCCACGGATGAGCAGAAAAAGTATATTTCTACGATGGTTAACAACATGGAGGACGCCATTTATTCCGCCGACGGTAAAAGCGGCGAGGGCAAGCATTACAGCGAATACATGGATGTCGATTCCTTCATAAAGCTTTACTGGATTAACGAAATTTTCAAAAACGGCGATTTCTTTTACGGCAGTACGTTTATGTATAAGGATGTCGGCGCCGATGAAAAGCTCTACAGCGGCCCGGCGTGGGATTTTGATATAACGCTTGCCAACGCCTGCTCCAATGCGGGTGCGGAAACTCCCGCGCGCCAAGCAAATCTTGCCTCAACCAAGGGCTGGTGGGCGCGAACTGTTGCCGACGGATTTACAAAATATCTGTTCAATCACGCGGATTTCTGTCAGCGCAACAAGCAGATCTACGACAGCGTTGTGCGCGACCTTATGCTCAAGCTTCCGTTAAGAGCGCAGGAGTACGCCGATTACATTAAAAAAAGCGCCGATATGAACTTTGTGCGCTGGGATGTTCTAAAGGAGGAGCATCAGTGGCAGACTCCCAACACCGCCACGACCTACAACGGCGAGGTGGATTTTGTTAAGAAGTATCTTGCCGACCGCGGCGAGTGGATAAACGAAACCATGAACGGTCCCATGGCGGCAAGCAACCTCGGTACCGAGCTCAATCCGATAAAAATTTCAACCGTCGAGGAGCTCAGAAAGCTCAGCAACGAGGTGAACGGCGGCGAAAGCTATGCGGAATATTACTTTTTGCAGACCGCCGATATTGACCTTGGCGGCGAGGAATTCCGCCCGATCGGCGTTGACGGCAGCTTTGCCGGCAACTACGACGGCGGCGGATATAAGATTAAAAATCTCAAAATAACAACCGCATCGGTTAACAATAATAACAAGCCGGCCGGACTTTTCGGCAAGGTGTCGGGCACAATTTGCAATGTTTATATCGCAAGCGGCACAATTGATGTTGCCGCGCGCGAGGTTGGCGGCATTGCCGGCTGTGTCAGCGGCGGCAAAATTTATAACTGTATCAACAAGGCTTCGGTCACAAACCGCTCCGATTCCAACATTCTTGCGGTCGGCGGTATCGTCGGCGTCGTGGAAAACGAAGCGCAGAATTATGTTATAAACTGTATCAACTACGGTGCTGTCAGCGTTCCGTCACTGCAACAGAACTCCTGCCGCGGCGTCGGCGGCGTGGCGGGCAATATGTCCGGCGGTGCGATGGCGGGCTGTGTCAATTTCGGCGCAATAAACACATCTTTCAGCGCAGACGGCGGCAATATCGGCGGCGTGGTAGGCGCGCTTTCCGGTCGGCGGACCCGTGTTGCGTATGCTTATTGGGTTAACGGCGAAAACGGTATCGAAAGCGGCCGCGGAAATGCGAACGCCGTAAGCACCGACGACAAAAACATGACAAGTTTTAGCGGCATGGGCTTTTCCGTAGCGGAGCTGACAAACGAAAAGTTTGCCTACGAAATGAACAAAATGCTCATAAATATTGCAAGCAACGGCGGAATGTCGTATAATAAGCTCAAAATGTGGGAGCTTCGCGACGGCGAGATTATGCTGACCGCGGGCTTTGCGCAAATTGATTTGTTGCCGAAATTCGAACCCGAATGGGTAATGTCGAACAGCGAAACCGCGTTCAGATGGCTCAGATCCACCACAGGCGCCAAGGCCTCGGTTGAGGACGGAACGCTTGTTATAAAGCCTGATGGTCGCGACCCGATAACACAGATACGCCTTGCGGAAAACGAAAGCTTTTCAGCGGATGAATACCCTTACGCGGCAATAAAAATGAGGGTAGAAAGCGAAATTGACTACGGCGGAATTTTCTTCGGAACCGACCAATTTCCCGGACCGGTGGCGGAATGCTATTCGCAATTCGACGTCACAAACGACAACAGGTGGCACGATTATATCATTGATATGTCGTCCTACGAGCATGGCCGCTGGCACGGCAGTGTATACACCTTCCGCGTTGATCCGATAAACGCCGAGGACAAAAAAGCTGTGATTTCCATTGAGCGAATCGGCCTTTTCAAGACCCGCGAGGCGGCACGGGAATTCCTCGACGAAAGCCCTAAAATGAACGAGATTATTACCGATTCGATACAGACGGTTTATCTTTCCGAAAATGCCATGAAAGCCAAGGGAGACAGGACAAAATACATGCTGGCGGACAATGCCGTTTTGGGCGTAAAACCGAACGCTGACGCGCAGATAGTGGTTTCTTATACCGATAACGGCGGCAATGAGTCGGTGCTACCGATATGTTATGTTGACGATAAGCTTTACAGCAGATATGTTGCCAACAAGCCCGGTACATATAAGCTCACCTACGGCGGCAAGTCTTATTCCGACACAGCTTCTCACTGGGGCGCGGAATATATTGATTTTGTGTCGGCACGCGGTCTTTTCGGCGGAACAAGCCCTACCAAATTTTCGCCGGAGCAAGCCATGACGCGCGGAATGTTCATAACTGTTCTGGGCAGAATGCACGGTGTTGACATTGCCGAATATGATGGCCAAAAGCCCACCTTTGACGATGCACGCACAAGTGAGTACTATGCGCCGTACATTCAGTGGGCGGCTCAAAACGGAGTAGTAAATACCATGCAGGACAGAAATTTCTATCCCGATTCGCCGATAAGCCGCAAGGATATGGCGTTGATGATTTACCGCTATATGACAAGATATTCGTATTCGCCGGAAAGAGTGGCACCGATGATTAGTTTCAGCGATGTTTCGTCGTTTGACTCGAATTACAGCATCGCGGTGCAGACAATTCAGCGCTGCGGAATAATCAACGGAAAGGAAAATAATATGTTCGACCCCGACGGTTATTCCACACGTGCCGAGGTTTCGACGGTTATGACCAGATTGATAAAAGCAATTCTCGGTGTACTCTAAAAATAAAGAGGCTGAGTCAAAAGCTTTTAATAAGGGCTTGTGAACCGCCCCAAATTATGCGGACAGCGCAAAAAAGACCATTACGGTAGAAAACACTAAGAATTATGAAACGAACTGACATCGCTTTTCGAGTGGTGTCAGTTTTGTTTTAATTTGGATACGTTCGTTGTTGTAAAACCGTATGTATGCACCTAAGAGGAGGCTTGCCTCCTCTTAGGTGCGGATCTTCGTGCGGTAGATACACTCGGTTTTGAGGATCAAGAAAAAATTTTCTGCGTATGGGTTGCCACGTCATGACATTGACGGTGTAATGTGATATAATTTTGTTAGCTTAAAATATGCTTGCGATGTATATTAAAAGCCTTGGTCACTGTGGAATTGCAGCTCTGCGGGGACCTTTTCCTTTCTCTTGGCTGCTCTGATCGTGGAAAGCACAAGATATTCTGTTCGGTACCCGTCTTGTAGGCAACTATACTGTTATCGTAGATGCCACGAATGACCGAAAGATACAGAAAACCCTGTCCTGTCTTGATGTACGAAATATCCGTTACCCATTTCCGATTAGGACGATCTGCGCGGAAATTTCGATTGAGTAGATTGGGATATCTGTGCAGATGCTCGCCATAATAGCGGTATTTCTTTCGTCTGACAACAGAAAGCGGATTGTATTTCTGCAAACACGAAGAACAGTTTTGGGATCCTTATGTATTCTTTGCCTTGCAAGCCATATATGTACCCTACGATAGCCGTAGGTGCTATGACTATGTGCTTGACATTCTCGGATCTTCTCCGCAAGTGGCAGCTCCCATGCAGGTGTGTCCATTCTCTTGACATAGTCATAGCAGCCTCTTCTCGATACCTCAAAGAACCGGCACATCTCGCTGATCGAATATTTATCCTTGCGGCGATAGATCACCATATATTTTACGCTTGTCCTCACTTCCTTAAGATAGTTTTTCTTCGTTTCGTCGATTGCGTTGTAATACTCCTTTTATTTGTTCTTTGCTAAAACCAAGCTTTTCCCCAATCTCACGTTTCGTTAATCATTTTTCTTTTAGTTCCAATATCTCTTTTTCATATTGCTTGATGTGTCGGTATTCTCTTGGCATAAAATTTCCTCCTATGGTAGTTTTAGATATATATCTATTCTACCATAGGAGGTTCTTTTTTTCAATGTCCGTTTTTGACGGAGTTGTGCACTTGCTTCTCTCGGGATTTCAAATTCCAAGATTATGCGTTTAATCCAACCGACAGGGGAGAGGAGTGGGAATTTATGAAAGGGGTTGGGTTAAAACCAGCTTTTTATGAAGATTTCGAGGCCGATGAAAATTAAAATCGCGCCGCCCAGGATTCCGGCCTTGCCGCTTAGCGCCGTGCCGGCCTTTTTGCCGATGACTAAGCCGGTTATGCAGATGAAGAAGGTGACGGTGGCTATTATTATTGCCGCGAGCAGCGCCGAGGCAAAATCGTAATTGGCTATTGTGAAGCCGACGGAAAGCGCGTCGATGGAGGTGGCGATGCCTTGAATCAGCAACGCGCCCACACTCAGCACGCCGGAGGTGTCGGACTCACCGCCGCTTTTTGATTTTATGCCCTCGAAAAGCATTTTGCCGCCGATGTATAAAAGCAGTATCAGAGCGATCCAGGGGATAAGCTTTTCAAAAGCTTCGAAATATTTTGCGACGGTATGTATACATAGCCAGCCGGTCAGCGGCATCAGCGCTTGAAATACGGCGAAAACTCCGGCTATTGCACAGGCTTTGCGTGTACCCATATGGGGCTCGTTGAGGCCGTTGGCGAGCGAAACCGAAAAGGCGTCCATCGCCAGTCCGACACCGAGCAACACGCTGTTGAAAAAGAAAATGAAATCCAGGGTCATTGGTAAATCCTCCGTTTTGAAAAAATAAAAAATAAAGGGTACGGTGTGCCGTACCCTGAAATCCATAAAAATAAGACTCCATGTACAGCGCGTTTGACTATACATGAGTCTCGCAAATTAAAGCAAGCCAGACCTTGCGGTCAGTATGTTGACTTGCTGCGCGTAAAACGCGCTTGCTACTCCCTCATAGCTTTGATATATTGTACCACAAAATCTTTTAATTGTCAAGAGCAAAAATTCGCGTGTCGCCGTATCGGAAAAATATATGCGGCAATAAAACAAAAAATACGCGGCCGCCGCAAACCGCGACAGCCGCGCAAATAGCTCAGACAACAAAAATCAGTCGTCCAAATAATCGCTCAGGGTAAATTCGGCAAGCCTGATATGCTTTCTGTCAACGGTGTATGACATTGCCAGCTCGTCGTTGCGATAATACTGCACAAACGGATAAAAACAGCTGATATTCATGTTTGCTTGCAGTACAACAGAGCTGTTGACGATATTTTCCGTATCTATTTTGATAATTCCGATGTGTTCACGGTCTGTCGGCGCGTGGAACAGATACAAATTACCGCGATAGAAAATAAAGTCCGCGCGGGATTGACAATCCTCGACCTCGACAGGCTCGTCCCAGCGGCCGGTATTCAGGTCGTATGCGGTCAAAAATCCGCATTTGTTGGTGTCCTGCTGGCGCACAAAATAGAATACCTTGTCCCCAATGACATAGGTTGCGTTTTCCCAGCGCGAATCGTTTATAAAGTCCGGCTGTGAAACATATTCCCAGGTTATCAGGTCGTCGCTTTTAATAATCCAGGTGAAATTTCCGCTGTAGCTGCCGGTGTAGAAAAAGGTTTTTCCGTTTTCGCGGCGTGATGAAAGCTTTTGCATTATACCGATGTCGGAAAACATTTCTTTATACGGTATACCCGCCTCGGCAAGGGCGGTTTTTATGCCGCTGACGGAATAATCGTTGACAATACTGCCGACCTTAAAGCGGTTTACGCCGATTTCGCCAAGCTTTTTGGTTGAAAGGGTGAACGGGCAATAAAAACGATAGTAATTTGTCTCGGTGCACGCCGTCCACATTATATAAAGCGTGTCGGCGTCCTTTTGCATCAGAATGGTGTCGTACACCATGTCGATGGTTTTGTCTCCGACCTTGTCACCGGTGGTTTGAAGGTCAATGAAGGTTTTATTGTCAAGGTCGTCAATAGGCGCATAAACCAGTCTGGCGGTCTGATTTTTAGGATCCTCCGATGGCTCCTTCGTGTTGGCGTAGTAGGTCATGTAGACTATGCCGTCTATTACAATAAATGTGGAAACGTGCGCCATTTTGTCGCTGGGCTGTTCAAAATCCGATACATGCCGCCTCATGATTTCCTGTGCGAATCTTTCACCTTTGAGTTTCGCCGCGGGGCTGATTTGTGTGGTGATAGTCCGCGCAACGTGAGAAATAGGCTCGCCTTTTTGCAAAATCAGTTCTTTTGCAGACTTGGCAACCTGGGGATGCCTGCTTAAAAT
>CAYWMF010000049.1:2538-7963 GCA_964459175.1 uncultured Oscillospiraceae bacterium | reverse complement strand
GTTATATATTATAATATTATGAGAAATTATTATTAAAAGGACATTTGCTATGCTTAAACAAAAGAACAGAAAAAATAAACGAATCGCTGCCGCCGTCATTATCGCTTTGGCGGTGCTTATTCCCGCGGCGGCAATAATTTTTGTAATGACCACCGTCAAGCCGGGTGAACTTAAAGCCGACAGTATATTATCCATCACGCTCACCACCCCCGAGGGTGACGAGCATACATACAACGATGAAGAAAGCTTCAATCTGTTCACAAACATTTACAAGACCGCCGTTGAAATCGAGATTCCGGCGCACGAGCTTGCAAGCTATAAGGTTTTCGACCTGAATATAGACCGAAAAAGCGATGACATTGTCTGCGAAATTCTGTTGACAGATTCGCCCGAGGACTGCCTCATACGCACGACAAGCGACGGCAAAACGGTTTACAAAAATATTCTGCCCGAAAACGCCTCGCAATTGCTGATTGACGACAATTTCAAAACCGCCTACACCTACTATCTGCCGCCGGCGGCTACCGTCGCGGTGGACGAAAGCACAAGCGTGATTTCGCCCTGCGAAATGGAATGGTACTATCTGAGAAGCGACAACGCCTTTTGCACCTTTGACACCGCGGATTTTGTTTCGGGCAAAGTGCTTTGCTTCGAACACACGCCCGACAAGAGCATTTCCGTAAGCTTCGAGCTGGTGCCGGATCTTGTGACCGTACAGATTTTCGACGGCGAAAATTCCGTTTACAGCGGCAAATACGGCTCCGAGGAATACAAGTCGTTTTCCTACGGCAAAAAGGCACTTTTGCAATATGTATTCACCGCCGAATGGTACGAAAGCACCGCCGCGCGCTATCACGGCAAGGCAACCTACAAAATTGATGTAAATTATATCGTAAATCCCGTCGGTCTCACCTCCGCCTCAAAAATCACCCAAGGCGAATTTTTGGTGTTCAGCGTTTACAACACAGCCGACGACGAACAGCTGACAATACAAAACGAGGATTTGAAGCTGTTCCGTGCGGACGATGTCGAACTGCTTTTCTACCCAGCGTATATCGGCGGCTTCGTCGGACAAAAAACGCTTGAAATCAGCGATAGAAGCGGTAATTCCGTGTCCGCCTTTATCGAGGTTTCGCTCTCCGAGCAAACGCCCGAAGCCTATACACTCCATGAAAGCCTGCCAAGCGAGCTTTACGTTGTCGATTATGCCTCAGCCGCCGTTTCCGCGGTGCGCGTAAGCTCCATGAAGGTCGAAGAAAAGCTGTGGAGCGGCGAATTTGCCTCTCCTCTGGACAACGCCGCAACGCTTTTGCACTACGGCACACCCATAATTTCAAACGAGCAAACCGTCGGAAGCTCCGGCTTTATGCTGTTGAGCTCCGCTTCTCAGGATGTAAAAAGCATCGGCGAAGGCAAGGTTGCGTTTGTCGGAACAATTCAGCCCTACGGCAAGGTAATGATAATCGACCACGGTCTGGGCATATCGTCCTTCTACTCGAATCTTGACGAATTTTACTTTACCGAGGGTGACAGCGTAACCAAGGGGCTCACCGTGGCGAAAATCAATTCCGCCGCCGGCGTTGCCCTGCAATACGGCGTAATGGTCAACGGCTATTTTGTCAACCCCGAAAAGCTCAATTCCTGCCTCGAATCAGCAAGACTGGTTTAACCCTTACAAATCCCCAGCGCCACATCTGCCGCGCTGGCGGCATCGGCGGTGTAAAAATCGGCGCCGATGCTGTTGCAAAATTCTTGCGTTACCGGCGCGCCGCCGACCATTATTTTAACCTTTTCGCGTATACCTGCCTTTTCGGCCTCCTCGACAACCCCACGCATGCCGTTCATTGTGGTGGTCAGTAAGGCGCTGCAGCAAATAATTTCGGCGTTATTGTCCACGGCCGCCTGAACAAATCTTTCGGGCGAAACATCTGTTCCGAGGTCAATGACGTTTATGCCCTTGCCCTCCAGCATCATTTTCACGAGGTTTTTGCCTATATCGTGCAAATCGCCCTTAATTGTGCCGATAACCGCCGTGCCCGCCGGCTCAACGCCGACGCCGACAAGATGCGGCTTGAGCACCTCTACCCCCGCCGTCATGGCACGGGCGGCAACCAGCACCTCCGGGATAAACACTTTATTTTCTTTGAATTTTTCGCCGATAACGCTCATTCCGGCCAACAAACCGTTATTGAGTATATCCTGCGGATTTGCACCTGCGTCCAGCGCCGCCTGCACCGCCGCTTTAACCTTGGGTGCTCGTCCCTGCTGAAGCAGTGTGCTTATTTCTTCGAATATTTCCATTTTTAACACTCCTTAGCTCCTAATAATATAATATTTTAACACATAATAATAGCATTTTCAAGACTAAATTTCGAAAGGTTTTTAAATTATGAAAATTGCCCGCTTCACCTACCGCGGATGCACCTACACCGGAATGATCAAAAACGACAGCATCTATCGCCTTGTCGGCGATATTTACGCCGACGATTTTTCTGCCGAGCCCGACGGCATACCGTTGAGCGACGTTAAGCTTGAAGCGCCGAGCGTCCCCACGAAAATCGTTGCGGTAGGCAAGAATTACAGTGACCATATAAAGGAGCTGGACGGCGATATTCCCAAAACGCCGATTTTGTTCATCAAGCCCTCGACCTGCATCATTGCCGACGGCGAGGACATCGTTTTTCCCGATGCCTCAAGCCGCGTCGATCACGAGGCCGAGCTTTGCTTTGTCGTCAAGAAGACTGCCAAAAAGGTAAAAAAAGATAGCTGGCGCGACTACATTCTTGGCTTTTCCTGCATGAACGACGTCACCGCCCGCGACATTCAGTCGCAGGACATTCAATGGACCCGTGCCAAAAGCTACGACACCTTCGCGCCGTTCGGCCCATGGCTGGAAACCGAGCTTGACCCGCACAATGTCACCGTCACCGCCCGCGTAAACGGCGAGGTTCGCCAAAACGCCTCAACAAGGCTGTTTTTGTACTCTGTCGGCGAGCTTCTCGAATTCATCACCGACGGCATAACGCTTCTGCCGGGTGACGTTGTCACCACCGGCACCCCCGCCGGCATATCCCCTATGAAAAAAGGCGACACCGTCGAAATCGAAATCGACGGCATCGGAATCCTGAAAAATCATTGTAAATAGTCATATCGAAGCCTTCCCCTTGACGCGCCAAGGCGCTTAGGGCGGTGTCACACGGATTGCGACGGATGAGGTAGAAAACGAAAGAAAATGTATAACGAAAATATATGGTGCTCACCACCTCACCACCGCCTAACGGCGAGCCTCACCTCAAGGGGAAGCATATATAAATGGGAAATTTCACGTAAAACCGCGAATTTAACCGTAAACCCGGCTTTATCCGTATGGCAGCACCTGTGTCGGCTTCTCTGTGCACGCACTGCCGTCGCTATCTACAATGCGCATTGCGAATTGTACTATGTGAACAGCAAGCCGCTCCCTACAATTACCCTATTCTTTACACGTAACGACACACTGAGCCCCTGCGACAAAAGTCGCAGGGGCTCAGTTATCGGCAAACTAACTTTTGCTATAATATTAGCGTTCAAACGGTTATCGTCAAAGTCTCTCCGTCGTTCGCAAAATACAATTTGCGGTTTATCGGTATATTTCAACATATCACGGTTGATAAAAACGCCCGAAACGCAAATGTCCACGGCTTGATGCGGCTCAAGAGTCCACTCGACATCGGATTTGATATTTGAATCAACCTTCCGTTTATAGCTGTTGTTCCGACTGATATTTATGCTTTCGTCGGCTCCGTAATACTTCCCGATAACAAACCGCCCATCCTTTTTGCATGAAAAAACGGTGCTTTGCTCGGAATTGTTGTTGACTGTGGCTTGAATTCGTATGTATTTGGCGTATGTGGGCGGTTTATGCCGAATTTATCTTTCATGTGTCTTTTCCTCCTTTAATTTTATTGTACTGCCTTAAGCAATTCCAGCGCCATGGCAATGGCGTTGGAGGCGGCGAGATGGCGGATATATTCCCGCTCGTCGCCGAGACCGCGTCCCAGCTCATGGCGACGCACGATTTCCTTATCCCTCGACACCGCGGCAATATACACCGTGCCGACCGGCTTTTCGGGTGTGCCGCCGCCGGGTCCGGCAATGCCGGTGGTCGAAACCGCGATATCGGCGCCGCTGAGCTTCAAAACGCCTTTTGCCATTTGAAGCGCCACCTGAGAGGAAACCGCGCCGTATTTGTCCAAATCGTCTTGGTTTACGCCCAAAACGTCGCGCTTGATATTATTGGCATACGAGCAAACACCGCAGTCAAACACTTGCGAGGAGCCGGAAATTTCGGTTATCCTTTTGGAAATAAGGCCGCCGGTACAGCTTTCGGCAGTGGCGATTTTGAGCTTTCTTTCAATCAGCCTGTTTACCAGTACCTCCTGCAAACTGTCAACGTCAACGCCGTAAATATATTCGCCCAGCTCATTTTCGATTTTTTCGATCATGGGCTTCATCAGCTTTTCGGCATCGTCGGGCGTTTCGGCGCGCGCCGTGACGCGCAAAAGCACCTCGCCCTCCTTGGCATACGGCGCAAGCGTGGGATTTTGGCTTTCTGTCATCAATTTATACAGCCTGTCCTCGACACTCGATTCGCCTATTCCGAACAACCGCAGACTGTGCGACATAATGGCGGCGTCCTCGAAAATCGGCTCCGACATAAGGTACGGAATAACCTGATTTTCAAACATCGGCTCCAGCTCGCGCGGCGGTCCGGGCAGCATTATTATATATTTGCCGTCGTTTTCAACGCAAATACCGGGTGCCGTGCCGTTTTCGTTCTGAAAAACAGTCGCGCCCTCCGGCACAACGGCCTGCTTTTTGTTATTTTCGGTCATGGGTCTTGCGCGCCTTTTGAAAAACTGCGTCATTCTTTCCAGCGCCTCCGTGTCAACCACCGTTTTACAGCCCAAAAAGTCGCAGACTGCCTCCTTGGTCATATCGTCATAGGTCGGACCGAGTCCGCCGGAGGTTATTATAATATCGGAACGACTGTACGCCTGCTCCAACAGCTCGCGAAAGCGCTCGTGGTTATCCCCCACAACGCTTCGGTGGTACTGTGCAATGCCTATCTGCGCCAGCCGCTGTGAGATAAAAGGCGCGTTGGTATTGACAATATCGCCCAGCAGCAGCTCTGTGCCGACGCAAATTATTTCGGCGGTAAGCTTCATTCAAATCAACTCCTTAATGCTGTTAGTATACCACATTCAAAAGGATTTTGCAAGAATATTTTGCATTTTTATTGCAATAGCGCGAGATTTGATGTATAATATCATTATAATGCGAAAGGAATGATATAATGCCGCCGTTGACGCTTCTTATAAAGCCCGCCTCCTCGCTGTGCAATATGAAATGCCGCTATTGCTTTTACGCCGACGAAGCCGACAGC
>CAYWMF010000049.1:0-2528 GCA_964459175.1 uncultured Oscillospiraceae bacterium | reverse complement strand
CCGCGCAGTGAAATCCTACGGCGTTATGACGCCCGAAACCGCCGAAAAGCTGGTAATGCGCGCCTATGAATATGCCGACGGTGCCTGCGCGTTTGTTTTTCAGGGCGGTGAACCGACGCTGGCGGGGCTCGAATATTTTCAAAGCTTTGTCAAGCTTTGCCGAAAATACAACACCAAAAAAATTGCCACCTCGTTTTCAATTCAGACCAACGGCTATAATATTTCCGAGGCCATGGCAAAATTTTTTGCCGAAAACGGCTTTCTTGTAGGGCTGTCGCTGGACGGCTATGCCGAAATTCACAACGCCATGCGCTGTGACAGCTTCAAAAATGTCATGGCTGCGGCGCGGCTTTTCGAAAAATGCGGCGTCGATTTCAACATTCTGGCGGTAGTAAACAACTATTCCGCGCGGCACGGTGCGAAAATATACAACTTTTTTAAGAAAAACGGCTTTCGCTATCTTCAATTCATCGCGCAAATCGACAGCTTTGCCGAGTCGCACGACTATTCGCTTACGCCCGAGCGCTACGCGGATTTTTTGAAAGCCGCATTTGATTTATACTACGCCGATTTCATGAAAAACAGCTACATAAGCGTGCGCAATTTCGACAATTACATTCGCATTCTCGGCGGGCAAACCGCCGAATGCTGCGGAATGCTGGGCGAATGCAGCTGTAATTTCACCGTAGAGGGTGACGGCAGTGTTTTCCCCTGCGATTTTTACGCGTTGGATGAATGGAAAATCGGAAATATCTTCGACAGCTCGCTCGAACAAATGGCGCATTCGCAATCCGCCGCGGATTTCGTCGGTTCCTCGCGGTATATCGACCCGCTCTGCCGCGAATGCGAATATTTTTCTCTTTGTCTGGGCGGCTGTCGCCGACTGCGCGAGCCGTTTTGCGACGGCAAGCCGTCGCTCAACAAATTCTGCGCGGCGTACAAAAGCTTTTTTCCGTACGCCATGGCAAGAATGGAGCAAATGGCAAAAATCTGCTTCGAAAAAAAGTAAATTTTTTCATTTCTATTGACATATATAAAAAATAAGTGTAAAATTGTTTTGTGGCATTTTACGCTTTGCCGATAGGGCTCCGTGTGTATATGCGCATGGAAGTATAGTTCAGTTTTTGTGCCATTCACAAAAGCTGCCACAATTGCGAATTTTGCATTTAGATACTCGCCAATACTTCGGAAAGGAGCTTTCCAATGAAAGTTTTGATTTTAACAATAACCGCCGGAGAGGGTCACAACTCCACCGCAAAAGCCATCCAAGCTCAATTTGAAACAATGCAGGGCGTTGAATGCCGTACTCTGGACACCTACGAATACCTCAACAAGCTGCTCGCCGATACAGTATCCGAGGGTTATCTTTTGTCCACCAGCATGGTGCCCAAAACCTATTCGAAATTCTATCGCCTTGCCGAAAAGCGCACAAAAACCGCCGAGGATATGACAGCTCTGCGCCTTTCGTCAAATGTCATGGCCAAAAAACTCAAGCGCTACACCGACGTATATAAACCGGATGTGGTAATTTGCACACACATTTTTGCCGCCATGATAGTTGACGTTATGAAGGTCAAGAAAATGGGAGATTTTGTATCGGTCGGCATTGTCACCGACTTCAAATTCCACCCGTTCTGGGAGGAATGTATCCACTTTGACTACATTGTCACCGCCAACGAGCTTATGAATATACAGGCCTTTAAAAAGGGCTATCGCAAAGCGCAGATTTTGCCTTTCGGCATACCGATAAAGCCGCAATTTGCCCAGCGCGAAAACCAACAGACGGTGCGCCGCAGATACGGACTTGACCCCAACAAATTCACGTTATTGTTAATGAGCGGCAGCATGGGCTACGGCGATATCGAAAAAACCGTGCAGACGCTGGACGAAATAAAGGTGGATTTCCAAACGGTGGTTGTGTGCGGCAACAACAAGCAAGCCAAGGAATCGCTTGACAAAATGACCTTCAAAAAGAATTTCACAATTTTGGGTTTTATAGATTATGTGGATAAGCTCATGGACGCCGCCGACTGTATTGTCACCAAGCCCGGTGGGCTCACATCGTCGGAGGCGCTGGCAAAGGGGCTTCCCATGATTATCGTAAACCCCATTCCCGGTCAAGAGGATCGCAACACCGAATTTTTGCTGAACAACGGTGTGGCAATGTATGTCACAAAAACCTGTCCGATGGACGAAGTTATATATCAATTCTTCTATTTCCGCGACAAAATCGCCAATATGAAAAAAAATATCGCGCTCATCGGCAAACCCAACGCCACCAAAAACATGTGCGAATATCTTTACAACAACTACAATAATAAATTAAAATAAAGGCAGGTAAAAATAATGAGAGTTATCGAAAACGAATTTCTCAAGGTTGAAATCAACGACATCGGCGGCGAGCTTACCTCGCTGGTCGATAAAAAAACGGGACGCGAATATATGTACGACGGTGACCCGCAGTGGTGGACCGGTATTTCGCCGGTGCTGTTCCCGGTTGTCGGCAGATTTTATAAAGAAACCTACAC
>CAYWMF010000048.1:0-8005 GCA_964459175.1 uncultured Oscillospiraceae bacterium | reverse complement strand
AGGTTGACCAGCGTGGTTTTTCCGGCGCCGGTTCCACCGACTATCGCACAGCGCATTCCCGCGGAAACCTTGAGATTGAAGTTGTTTATCAGCGGTTTTTCGGGCAGATAGGAGAAGCTGATATTTTTGAATTCAACATTTCCGCCGAAAGATTTGGGCGCCTCGGAAAGCAAGCTTTCATCGGACATTTCTTCACGCTCCAAAAGCGTGAATATACGCTCCGAGCAGGCGAGCGATTCTTGAAAATTGGTGATTACGCCGGTGATTTCGTTAAAGGGCTTTGCAAAAATGTTGGCGTAAATCAAAAAGCTTGACAGAATTCCGACGGTAACCGAGCCGGATCCGTTCAAAATCGAAAAACAGCCGAGTATGCCGACCACCGCGTAGGTGATGTTATTGACAAGGCGGGTGGAGGGGTTCGCGAGAGAGGAGAAAAACTGCGCCTTTACGCCCACCTTATACAGCTCTGCATTTTGCTTTTTGTACTCCGCAAAGGCGGTATCGCCGTAAGAAAAGGCGGACAGCATTTTTTGGTTGGAAATCATTTCTTCGGAATAGCCGTTGAGGCCGCCGACGATTTCAACCTGCGCTTTAAAGTAGGATTTTGTTTTCAGCGTTACAAAGCGTGCCACAAAATATGCCAGCGGCGCCGAAAAAATGACAACAGCCGCCATGAAAAGGTCTATGCCAAGCATTATTACCACCGCGCCGATAATGGTGACAACGCCGCTTATAAGCACCGAAAAGCACTGGATAAGTCCGTTGGCCAGCGTGTCGGCGTCGGCGGTGAAGCGTGCGAGGGTATCGCCGTGCGGCACGGAATCGTAAAAGCCGAGCGGCAGCTTTTTGAGCTTTTCGAACATTTGCTTTCGCAATTCGGCCGAAACGCCGTAGGCGGTTTTGTTTGACAGCACATTCAGCAGCCACAGCGACGCCGCGTTTACAAGATATGAAACGGCAATGAAAGCAAGATTAAGATACATGCCGTCATAGTCGATTTTTTCGTTTATCGATGGGTCCATGCAGTCCACGGCGGCGCCTATGAAATACGGCCCGAGCAGTGAAGTAACAACCGAAATAATCGCCAGAACAAAGATTGCGGCAATGCTGAGCCTTGAAGCTTTAAGCGAATTCCAAAGTTTTTTATTCATTTGTCAACGCCTCCAATTCCTTCGCGGACAGCTGGTGCTCGCATATATCGCGGTAGGGCGCGCAGTCTGAAAACAGCGCGCGATGTGTGCCGATGCCGGCAATTTCGCCGTCCGCCAGCACAATTATCCTGTCGCAATGGCGAATGGACGAAACGCGCTGTGAAATTGTAATAACGGTGGTGCCGTCAAAGGACGAAGCTATGGCCTCACGCAGATTTCTTTCGGTACTGAAATCAAGCGCGCTGGCGCTGTCGTCCAAAATCAAAATATCGGATTTTTTGGCAACTGCGCGCGCTATAGCAAGGCGCTGACGCTGACCGCCGGAAAAATTTTTGCCGTCGCGCAAAACCGCGGATTCGTATTTTGCCGGTAAGCCCTCTACATAATCGCCGATTTGCGCTATGCGGCAGGCTCTTGCAATTTCGTCCTGCGGAATGCTTTTGCCCATGCGGATATTTTCGGCAATTGTCCCGGTGATAAGCGTGGTTTTTTGCGGAACGCAGGCAACAGCCTCGCGCAGGCTTTCTTCGGACAGCTTTTTGACGTCCTCACCCATAACGCGAACCGTTCCGCTATCGGCGGCATAATCGTAGTTTATCAGGCTGATAAGCGTGGTTTTGCCGCTTCCGGTGCCGCCGATAATGCCGATTTTTTCACCGCGCGCGATTTTGAAGCTTATATCCTTGAGAACGGTGTCGGCGTTTTTATTGTATGAAAAAGAAACATTGTCGAATTCCACCGCAGTATCGTTGTCGGATACGGCTTTATCTGCGTGCGTAAGCTCGTTTTGAGTTTCAAGAACCTCGCAAACGCGCGCGCCGGAAGCAAAAGCACGGGTGAAAATGGCAATTACGTTTGAAATAACAATCATTGCCAACAGTATTTGAGAGGCGTAGTTGACAAACGCCACTATGTCGCCCAGCAAAAAATCGCCGGTTTCCAGCATGCTCCCGCCACGGTATAGAATTACGATTATCGCAAAATTGACAAGCACCGTGGTGATAGGGGAGAGCAGAGCGGAAATTTTGCCGACACGATTGAGCTCGGAGGTGTAGGAGTCATTCGCTTCATCAAACTTCTTTTGCTCGTATTCCGACTTTGAAAAGGCGCGTATAACGCGAACGCCCAAAAGATTTTCACGTACCTTGGAAGTAAGGCGGTCGAGAATTTTCAATACCGAGGTGTACAGTGGGGAGCTGAGCTTGATTATGATAATCAAAAGCACCGCGAACAGCGGTATCAGCGCCAAAAGAATCATTGCCAGCTTGAAATTCAAAAACATTGCCATAACCACCGCGCCGATGCAGATAAAGGGCGCGCGTATGACAAGACGTATCAGCATCGCCACCGCAAGCTGTAAATTGTTGACGTCGGTTATAAGCCTTGAGGAAAGGCTCGCGGTACCGAATTTGTCGATTTGCGCCGCGGAAAGCGTGGAAATGTGAGAAAAAATACTGTTGCGCAGGTCGGTTCCGAAGCCCTGTGAAGCGCGCGCAGCGAAGTATTGACATACGCATGAGCAACAAAAGCCCAGTATCGCCATACCCAGCATGACAAGACCATACTTCATAATATAAGCCGTGTCCTGTTTTTCAACGCCGTTGTTGACGATAAAAGCCATAATGGTTGGCAGAAGCAGTTCGAGAACCGCTTCCGCCAGCTTAAATATGGGACCGATCGTGCATTCCTTGATGTATGGCTTTAAATATTTTGCAAGCTTAATCATGCTTTGAGGCCTTTAACGGATTTCTGTGCGTAATTCCAAACACTGGCGCACATATCGTCGATGGTGAGCTCTGCTTTCCAGCCCAGCTCGCGCAAAGCCTTTTCGGGGTTTGCATAACATTCGTCTATATCGCCGGGGCGGCGAGCCTTGATTTCGTACGGAATCTTTATGCCGTTGGCTTTTTCAAAAGCTTTTACAATGTCCAAAACGCTGTAGCCGATGCCGGTGCCAAGGTTGTAAATGCCGACGCCGTTCAGATGCTCCAGCGCGCGCAGATGTCCTTTAGCCAAATCCACTACGTGAATGTAATCGCGAACGCCGGTGCCGTCGTGGGTGTTGTAGTCGTTGCCGAATACGTTAAGGTGCGGCAGCTCACCGACGGCAACCTTCATGATGTAGGGCATAAGGTTGTTGGGAATTCCCTGCGGCTCCTCGCCGATAAGTCCGGAGGCGTGAGCGCCGATGGGGTTGAAATAGCGAAGCAAAACAACATTCCATTCGGGGTCGGAAACGTGCAGATCCCGCAAAATCTCTTCAAGCATCAGCTTTGTTCTTCCGTAGGGGTTGGTGGCATGCAGCTCGAAATCCTCGGTTATCGGCACGCTCTTGGGTGCGCCGTAAACCGTTGCGGAGGACGAAAATACTATGCTCTTGCAGCCATGCTTTGCCATGACTTGGCACAAAATCAGTGTACAGCCGATGTTGTTTTGATAATACATTATAGGCTTTTGCACCGATTCGCCGACGGCTTTGAAGCCCGCAAAGTGTATTACGGCGTCGATTTTGTTTTCGGTAAAGATTTTTTCGAGCAATTCTTCGTCGGCCACATCACCTTGGTAGAAGCTCGGGCGCTTGCCGGTAATCTTTTCGATTTTTTTGAGAACCTCGATTTTCGAATTCGAAAGGTTGTCGATGATAATGGGGTTGTGGTTTTCGTTGATTAACTCAACACAGGTATGCGAGCCGATAAAGCCCATACCTCCGGTTACAAGTACGTTCATGTTTTTATATCTCCTTTAATTTTTTATCTTTTTTTGATTATGCCCTGCGAAAGAGAGAGCATATATTCCACCGAATCGATAAGAGCCTTCCAGCTGGCCTCCATAATATCGGTGGAAACGCCGACGGTGTGCCAGGAATGTGTGCTGTCGGCAGATTCGATTAAAACGCGCACCTTGGCGCCTGCGGCGGCGTCCGAATCCAAAACACGCACCTTGTAGTCGATAAGCCTCATGGCGCTGAGCTGAGGATAAAAGCGGCTGAGCGCCTTTCGCAATGCCGCGTCCATCGCGTCTACCGGTCCGTTGCCCTCGGCGGCGGTTATTTCCTCCAAATCGCCGACGGCGATTTTCATCAGCGCCGCGGCCTTTGAATTGCTTTTCTTTTGGATGTCCGGCTCGCTTAAAACCAGCTTGAAATTTTTGAGCTCGAAAAACTTTTTGCGCTTGCCCAGTTCCTCCAAGATCAAAAGATCCAGCGAGGCGTCGGCGTTTTCATAGTAATAGCCGTCGTGCTCATACTGCTTGACTTTGGCAAGCGCGGAGGCAATTTCCGGCGCATGCTTGTCTATGTCGGGAGAAAGCTCACGAAAACGCTCGTATAGCGTGCTTTTGCCGGAATATTCCGATATTACGGCGCGGCGGCTGTTGCCGACCAGCTCCGGATTTATATGCTCAAAGCTTGAGGTGTCCTTCATTACGGCGTCAATGTGCATTCCCGCCTTGTGCGTGAAAGCGTTATCGCCCACATACGGCGCGGCGCTGTCGAGTGTTATGTTGAGTATATCGGCCATTCTGCGTGAATAATCGCATATTTCGGGCAGCTTTTCCGCACAGAGCAGAGGGCGGTTCAATTTATAGTACACCGTCGGAATTAAGGCCGCCAGCGAGGTATTGCCGCAGCGCTCGCCTATGCCGAGAAAGGTGCCGTGCAGCTGTACGGCACCGCCGTTCAAGGCGCTTATCGTGGAGGCGACCGCCATGCCGATGTCGTTGTGGCAATGTATGCCGATTTTGCAGTCAAGCAGCTGCAAAGCGGAATTTGTCATGGCATAAATCGCATCCGGCAGTGTTCCGCCGTTGGTGTCGCACAGAACTATGCACTCACTGCCGGCGTTTTGCGCGGCTTTGAGAACCGACTCGGAATATTCTCTGTCGGCTGTCATGCCGTCGAAAAAATGCTCGGCGTAAAAAATCACCTTTTTGCCGCGCGAAACAAGATATTTTATACTGTCCTCGACTATGCGCAGATTTTCTTCTTTTGTTGTGCGAAGCACCTTTTGAACGTGCAGCGCCGAGCCCTTGCCCACAACCGAAACATATTCGGCGGCAAGGTTTGCGGTCTTAATCAAATTGAGACATTCGTCGGCATTTTCCCCCGGCTTACAGGTGGAAGTAAAAGCACATATTTTTGACTTTTTAAGCTTAATTTCGCCGATTTGAGCAAAAAGCTCCGCGTCCTTCGGGTTGGCAAAGGGGTTGCCCGCCTCGATATAATCGACGCCGAAATCGTCTAAAAGCTTTATTATTTTCAGCTTATCGCGGGCGGTAAAAGAAATGCCGGAGGCCTGCGCTCCGTCCCGCAGTGTGGTGTCAAATATTTCAATGCTGTTGTTCATAACAAAACCTCGTATTGTTTATTCCTATATTATAACGGATTTTTGGCTTTATGTCAATATCTTTACGGCAAAAATGCAAGAAATGTAATAAAAGTTAAAAATTTATGGTTGATTAAATCACGCTTTTGTAATATCATTTATATACAAGAATAAAATTTAAGGAGGGGAGCGGCACCGCGCGGCACGTAAACATTGACAATAATTGGATAAACAGTCATAATGTACCAAATGCGACATGAAAATATGTGCATTATGTGAATTGTTTTTATTCCCAAATTATTGTATAATGTTTAATAATTGTGGTATAGTGTCTCTATACGAAAAATTTTAGAAAGGAGTTCGGTAAAACCGAACAAAAGCTATGAAAAAGAACTTAATCAAAGCTTGGGCAGTTGTCCTGACATTTGCGGCGATAGTTCCGTTTGCTGTATCCTGCAAGGATGATACCCCGCAACAGGTTACCAGAAACGACGTTGCAACCAATGTTACAACCCCCAACGGCAACACAAACGCCGACATCGAAGAAAGAATCGAGCCCAATCTTCCCGAGGGAATAACCTTCAACGAGAACGGTACTCCCTATAACTTCAGAATACTTTCCTACGACCCCAACAATGAGTGGTCGGTTAAGGATATGTATGCCGAAGCGCTCAACGAAGATCCTATCAACGACAGCGTATTTAACAGAAATAAGACCATCGAAGATAAGTATAAAATAGAAATTTCCGAGATTGCCGCTTCCAATGCGACCGACCTTGCAAAGAAGAGTATCGCGGCAGGCCTTGATGAATACGATCTTATCGTTATCCCCTCCGCAAGCCAGATGACACTCGCTCTGAACGGTTATCTTTATCGTTTGGACGAGCTGGAATACCTCGATCCCACACAGCCCTGGTGGGATACCAACTCTTATAACTCCCTCTCGGTTGCCGGCGCACACTTCGTAATTGTCGGTGATATCCAGATTATGGATAAGGACGCAACCTGGGTTATGTTCTTCAACAAGAAAATGATTGAAGACTACGGCCTTGAAAATCCCTTTGACCTTGTTAAGAACAACCAGTGGACCATTGAAAAGCAGCTCGAAATGGTTAAGGCGGTTACCGATGATACCAACGGTGACGGCAACTACACCAAGGAAGATACCTGGGGCATGGTTTCCACAACCTTCTCGCCCATGGGCTATTTCTACGGCTTCGGCGAACAGATTGCCACCAAGAATTCCGACGACATTCCCGAGCTTACCATGAACACTCCCAGAATCTCGCAGATCGTTAACTATATAAGCCAGCTGTGCGCTAAGAGCTCCAAGCTTGGTTACTCCGGCGTTCCTACCGATGTACAGGAAGTTTTCGAGCAGGGCCGCGGTCTGTTCCTCGGCGAGGTTCTTCAGCTTGCCGAGCGTCTGCGTGAAATGGATACCGACTTCGGTCTTATTCCGTATCCTAAGTTCGACGCGGATCAGGAAAAGTATTACAGCGTAGTTCACTCCACCACCTGCATGGTTTCCGTTCCTCTTACCATCACCGATGAAGAAAGAACCGGTATCATTCTCGAGGCTCTCTGCGCCGAGTCCAAATACACTCTGCGTGAGGCTTACTACGATACCTCTCTTACCACCAAGTTCCTGCGTTACGACGACGGCTCCTCCGAGATGCTCGATATCATCTTCGACAACCGTGTATACGACCTTGGCTTCATCAACGACTGGGGCTCCTACTACACCAGCTTCGTAGCATTGTTCACCTCCGACAGCACTGATTTCGCTTCCATGTACTCCAAGAACGAGTCCAAGGCTATCAAGGCTATCGACCAGGTTGTCGACAAATACATGTCGCTCTAAGCTTAAGCTTGACTGAATACCGAAAAACAGTATAGCCCTTACACCGATTCTCGTAAGGCGCTTACAAAAATCGGCAGAAAGAATTTCTTTCTGCCGATTTTGTGTTGTACGCGAAAAATTTGTAATGTCCGCCTCATCACCGCCTAACGGCGGAGCCTCACCTCAAGGGGAGGCCTTTATTTGATGTGCCGTTGGCGATATTTAGAATGCGCAACTCGCTAATACCGAGGTCACGCAAGCGTACTCTCGCAAATTTGCTTGTAAATTCGCAATTATTGAAAAACAAAAAAGCACCTGCATAAGCAAGTGCTTTTTTACGCGCCCGAAGGGACTCGAACCCCTGACCTACTGGTTCGTAGCCAGTCACTCTATCCAGCTGAGCTACGAGCGCATATTTGTTGTTCTCTCTCGAACGTTATATATTTTACCACATTTTTTTGGTTTTGTCAATAGTTTTTCGAATTTTTTCTTAAAAAAATTTATTATGCGAATTTTCGGAGTAAATCCCTCTTTGAAAATTCACTTTTAACAAAATTTTAATTATTTTTTTGAAAAAGCTATTGACAAATCGTACTTTTTTTGATATAATATAAAAGCTGTCCGAAATAAGGGCCTTTAGCTCAGTTGGTTAGAGCAACCGGCTCATAACCGGTCGGTCCGGGGTTCGA
>CAYWMF010000047.1:0-8069 GCA_964459175.1 uncultured Oscillospiraceae bacterium | reverse complement strand
GCTTCCATAACGGCGTCCTCGGAGGCCTTGGCGGACTCGATGACGATAACGCCCTTGCTTTCGAACATAAAGGATACACAGCCGGTGGTGCCCAGATTGCCGCCGAATTTGTCAAAATAATGGCGCAGGTCTGCACTGGTACGGTTGCGGTTGTCGGTGGTAGCCTCAACTATAACGGCAACGCCGGAGGGACCGTAGCCCTCGTAGGAGATTTCCTCGTAGTTTTCGCTGTCGTCCGATGCCGCCTTTTTGATGATGCGGTCAATGTTGTCGTTGGGCACGTTATTGGATTTTGCCTTGGAGATGAGATCCTTGAGCTTGGAGTTTGAAACCGGATCCGGGCCGCCGGCTTTAACGGCGATGGCGATTTCCTTGCCTATTTTGGTGAAGATTTTTGCGCGTTGCGCGTCGGTCTTCTCCTTCTTGTGCATAATATTTTTCCATTTGGAATGTCCTGACATGATTATATCCTCACTTTAATATATTCAAATTATTTTGTAAAATTAATTGGAAATTGCGATTTTATGTTATATTTGCGGTGTTTTTTCAAGCCCGATAAGCCACAGGCCGTTGCCGATGACGGTGTTTGCCGCTTTGGTCAGCAGTACGCGCAGGTCGCGCAAATCACCCTCTTGCTTCAAAATCGGGCAGTTGTGGTAAAAGCGGTTGAACGCCGCGCATACATCAAGCAGATAACGCGAAATATACGAGGGCTCGTAGTCGTTGTGAGCCTGCTCAACCTTTTGCGGGAACTTGGCAAGCACGCCGATCAGCGCCTTTTCGTCCTCGCCGAGCGTTACGCCCTGCGGAACGGCATTGGGCAGCTCTGCCTTGGAAAGCACACTGCAGGTGCGGGCGTAGGTGTACTGAACATAGGGGCCGGTGTTGCCCTCAAAGCTCAGCGCCTCCTCCCAAACAAAGTTAATGTCTTTAATTCTGCCGGTGGAAAGCTGGTTGAAAATAACCGCGCCGATGCCCACCTTGTCGGCGATATACTCCTTGTTTTCAAGGTCGGGGTTCTTTTGCTCGATGATTTTCAGCGCGCGCTGTGCCGCGTCGTCGAACAGCTCCTCTAATAGCACCACGTTGCCGGTTCGGGTTGCCAGCTTTTCGCCGTTGATGCTGATTTTGCCGTACGGCACATGCACCAGCTTGTCGTTCCAATCGTAGCCCATCAGGCCGATAACCTTGAAGAACTGTGCAAAATGCAGGCTCTGGCCGGCATCGGTGACATAGATGCATTTGTCAAAATCGTAGGTTTGCTTGCGGTAAAGCGCCGCCGCAATATCACGTGTGGCGTACAGCGTCGAGCCGTCGTTTTTGAGTATCAGGCAGGGCGCCATGCCGTATTCCTCAAGGTCAACCAGCATCGCGCCGTCGCTCTCCTTGAGCAAGCCTTTGTCGCGCAGCTCATCGACAACGCGATCCATTTTATCGTTGTAAAAGGCCTCGCCGTTGTAGCTTTCAAAGCTTATTCCCAGGCGGTCGTATGTCTTCATGAACTCCTTAAGACTGATTTCGCGGAACCAGCGCCACAGCGACAGCGCTTCCTCGTCGCCGTTTTCGATTTTGGTGAATTCCTCGCGCGCACGGTCGTTGAGCGTGGGATCCTCCTCGGCTTTAACGTAAAAATCCTTGTAAATGCGGGCAAGCTCCTTGACGCCGTCGCGCTCGATGGCCTCTTTACTGCCCCAGCTCTTGTATGCCACGATCAGTCGTCCGAACTGCGTGCCCCAGTCGCCGAGGTGGTTTATGCCGATACATTTGTAGCCGCAAAAGGAATAAATGCGCTTGATGGAATTTCCGATGGCGGTGGTGCCGAGATGGCCTATATGAAAGGGCTTGGCAATATTGGGGGAGGAATAATCGATGCACATCGTTTTGCCCTCGCCGATGGTAATTTTGCCGTAATCGTCACCCTTTGAAAGTATGTCGCTTAAAATAACGCCGGTGCGGAAGGCGTCGGAAATATAAAAATTGATATAACCGGCTACGGCCTCAGCCTTGCCGACAGCCTCGCAGTCAAAGCCCTCGCACAGCGATTGTGCAATCATCTGCGGCGCTTTGCGCATAACCTTTGCCAGCTTGAAGCAGGCAAAAGCCAAATCTCCCATTTCGGCGTCCGGCGGCACGGTGAACATGCCGACAACGTCATCAAATGTCAATGCGCCCGGCGCGGCGGCCTCTATGCGCTTTAAAAGCTCGCTCGCAATGAGCGCTTCTGCTTTTTTCATAATATCATGCCTTTCTGAATATCAGTTGAATGTAAGACTTTTGGTGTAATAGGAATTGACAATGCTGATAAAGCTCTTGCCCGGGTTCAAATCCACTATGCCGCCCATTTCGTTCAACAGCATAACCCCGCCGTCGCGGCTGTCACGCTGCCATTTAATGGGGATATATTTGCCCATAGATATAAAATAGCCCTTGCCCTCGCCGACAAAATTTACGCTGATGTGGTTTTTTTCGTCGCCGAGCAGGCGTTGACCGCAAAACAGCACAATCACGTTTGTGAAGGTCAGCTCCTCGCCGTTTTCGGCGTCGCTTTGCACGCGGCCGTGCTGGGTGTGGGTGTAAAGCTCGGTTTCGGCGTTGTAGTTGAATTCAGACGGAAAAGCGCGCGGAATTTTCAGATAAACAGCACTTTCGCCGTTCGGAACATATTTCTCTTCGGCAAAGCTGAGCGACGCTTCATAGCCGTCCTTAAGCTGTGTGCGATAGCCCAGACGGTCGATTTCTTGGGCAATTTTCACGCCCGAGGTCACCAGTGTGTGCTCCAGCGCCGAGGTTTTGCGACGCTCGGCGTCACGCCAAAAGCAGTCGGGCAAGTACATATTCACGCCGTCAAGGTTCTGTATTTTGCGGCTTTTCAGGTCGGCATAGGCCTGCGGACTGCCGCCGGCATGAACATAAACAGCATCGAAAATTTGCGCAAAATCAATGAAATAGTCGCGCGACGAACGGATTGTTCCTATCGTGCCGAGCGCGGAATACGGCTTGAACAGCGCCATCATTCGCGTTTCGCCGCCCTCTGCCTCGCATTCGAAAATAATGTCGGCGGCGGATATTCCCGATTGCGGAAGCGAAGCCTTGTTGTTGTTAATCATCACGGCAATAGGCCGCAATGCCGCGTACTGCTCGTCAATCGCAAGCCCGCTCAGCTCGCTCGGGTACATTGTCGGCTGAACGGCTTGGTCGTCGGAGGTCGGCGGTTGCTCGTCCTCGTCGGGCACGGTCGGTTCGATGGGTGCTTGCTCGTCGGTTGTCGCCTCGTCCGCGGGCGGATTTTCATCTGTTATTGATTGAATCGGCGTATTGACGGGCGGAGGGTCGCTTTCGTTTGCGCAGGATAGCAGAAAGCAACATAAAATCATTAAAATAACCAAATAAATTTTCTTCATAAATTACCTCTGTATTACTACAATATAATATTATATCAAAAAAGCGCGGATAAATCAATAGTAATTTACAAAAAAGTTGAAAAAGAGGATATAATGCGCAAATAAATTTGCAATTGTAAAGTAAATTGACTTTTGCAATCGGAAAGCGCCCTATGCTAACGCTTGGATTAGCATAGGGCGCTTTGCAGCTTACATCTGACAGCCGAGGGCTTCAAGAATTTTCTTTGCCATAAAGTAATGCGAAATTGGGTTGGGGTGAACGCGGTCGTTGGACATCTTGTTTGTGTAAAGAATCGGCAGCAGCTTGTCGAATTCTGCCTGCATATCCACCAAAACGGTGTTGTATTCCGCGGCGAGCTTGCGCACGACGTCCGAATATTTGTCCGTCATGGCGCGCATTTCGTCGGCACGGTTGAGCTCGAGGAAAAACGGCGTGATAAGGATAACCTTTGCGCGGGGTTGGATTTTTTCGATCATGGCGCGCATATTGCTTTCGTATTCCTCAACGGAAATGTGCACTTCCTCGATGAATTCGGCATAATCGAAGTGACGCCAAACGTCATTTATGCCGATAAGAATTGAAACATAGTCGGGGTTTAAATCCATGATATCGGTGTCGCTTCTGGCAAGAAGTCCGCGCGAGGTGTCGCCGCTGATGCCGGTGTTGATGACCTGAATTTTCATTTCGGGATAATTCGAGCGCAGCGCGGCGTTAATCAGCGAGGCATAGCCGCTTCCGAGGTTGAAGGTTCCCCTGCCGAGCGGGCGCTGACGGCCGCAATCGGTGACGGAATCGCCGGTTATGACAAAGGTGGAATTGTCTTTGAATAACATGATTTTTCTCCTTTAAAATACTTAAAATATTTTTAAATTAAATCTTGATACTTTACTGCTCTGTCGGAGTATCGTCCACAGACGGCAGCTCTGTCGGGTCGGTGGGCGCGTCATTTTCCTCGGTCGGAGTATCGTCCTGTATAGGTGTTTGCTCCGGAGTGGGTGAGTCGGGGGCGTTTTCGTCGGGCGTATCGGTGCCCACGTCGTCCGGCAAGGGCACATCATCTGTCGGCGTGTCGGTTGCCTCGTCCTCGTAGTCCTCGTCGTTCGTCGGCTCGTCGGGCAAAATGTCGTCAATGCTTATACCTGGCGCGTTATGCTCCACGCAATAGCTGTTTGCGGGGCGCGCAACGTCTGCAAGACCTGCGTTTGTGCCGTCCGCCAGCAGATTCTGGAAGAAAGGCACTGCCGAGCTCGTCGGATAAATGTATCCGACAGGCAAATCGCGCAAGATATACTGAGCATCCGTAACATACACCGACGAAGTGAAGGAACGATTGTTTTCACGCACCAGCGCGATGGTCGTGCAATAATCGTCGGGGCAGTTGGGGCCCGCAACGGCACCGGTGGTCACGTCCCAGCGCACCGCAACATGCGCGGTACAGGTTTGTGTGGGCATATTGTCCTTTGAAAACCAGCCCACCGAGGTTCGACTGCCGCGCGGATCAAGCGCACAGTTTGGCCCGGGCTTCATGCCGGAGTCGATGCAATATTGAAGCTCCACAAGGTTCGAGCAGTTTTCGTTAAAGGTTTTGAGCGTTTCTTCGCCGTTTTTGACACGCTGAAGTATCGGTTCATGAATTTTTGTCATTACCGTGTCCCAGGCGTCGTTGGCGATTCTGCCGTTTGAAAGTACACGCGGAATGTCGTAGCCTATCCAAATCGCGGCGGTGTAATAGGGGGTATAGCCGCAGAAATAAAGGTCCTTGTTGTCGGTGGTCGAACCGGTTTTGCCGGCGACATTCACCTTGTTTTTAAGTGTTATCGCGGCGCCGGTACCGTAGTCAATTACGTTTTGCAAAAGCCGCGTCATAATGGCGGCGGTGTCCGACGACAGCGAAATTTGCTGTTTGCCCTCGTTGGAAAGCAGTACGTTGTTGTCTTTGTCCAGCACCTTGACATAGGTTCGTGGCTTTGAATAAATGCCGCGATTGGCAAAAATCGAATATGCTCCTGCCATTTCGCGCACCGTAACACCGTAGGTCAGACCGCCCAGAACCATCGAGGCGGTGTGGTCGGACAGGATTTTTCCGTCCTTGCGCTCGATTTTGTCAACCAGTGTGGTAATGTGGAAATTGTTTTCAAGACTGTTGAAAACGTATTCGTCGCCCAGCATCATATAGATTCGCACGGCGGTGGTGTTGTAGGAATATGCGATGGCACGCGCGAGCGAAACGTGTCCGCTGTAGGTTCTGTTGGCGTTGCGCGGCCAAGCCGAGTCGTTGATATACAGCGGGGGAGTATCGTCCACGCAGGAACCGTAGGTCAAAAGCCCCGCGTCGATGGCCGGCGCGTAAACCGAAATCGGCTTCATGGAAGAACCGGGCTGACGCTTACTTTGCGTGGCGCGGTTAAGACCGAAATTTATCTTCTTTTTGCCGCGGCCGCCCACCAATCCGACAATATCGCCGTTGGTTTGGTCGATTATTACCATAGCGCTCTGCGGCTCGAGGCCACTGCCGTTTTTAAGAAAATAGGTTTCGTTTTGCTCGGTGTACACCTCCTCCAGCACGCTTTGAACGTACGGGTCAACGGTGGTGTATATCTTAAGTCCGCCGGCGTAAACCATGTGCTTGGCAAGCTCCTCGGTATAACCCTTTTCGGTAACAAGGTCGTCGATAACGTCACTTATAACCTGTTCAACGAAATATGAGCGGATATTGGTTGTTTGCTGTTTTTCACTGACGTCGGTCAGCACAAGCTCCTGCTCGTAGGCTTCGTCATACTCCTGCTGTGTAATCAGCCCTTGAACCAGCATCTGGTCGAGCACCACCTGACGGCGCTCCTTGTTGTTTTCGGGGTTCTGCTTGGGGTCCCATTTTGTGGGATACTGTGTGATGGAGGCGATTGCGGCGCATTCCACCAGTGATAAATCTATAACATCCTTGCCGAAGTATTCCTGCGATGCCGCCTGAACGCCGTACTGTCCCTGCGAAAGGTAGATGGTGTTGAGGTACATTTCCATTATTTCTTCCTTGGAACGCCGCTTTTCAAGGTCCAACGCGCGCATGATTTCCTGGATTTTACGCTGAATTGTGGTTTGATCCTCGCCGGTGAAGTTTTTGATAAGCTGTTGGGTGATGGTCGAGCCGCCGTAGGAGGTATTGCCCTTGGCAAGCTCCAAAAACGCGCCCACCGTGCGGAAATAGTCGATGCCGTTATGAGTTTTGAAACGCTTATCCTCGATGGCGATAAAGGCATTTACAAGGTTTTCGGGTATTTTGTCGTACGAAACCCAGGTGCGGTTTTCGGAGGCGTAAAGCTCGTCGCCCTCCATTACCTTCCATTCGGGTATATCTCCTCCGGAGGTGCGGTCGTTATAGTACAGTGTGGTGGAAAGGTCGATATTGCTGTGCAAATCGGGTATGTCAAAGGTCGGGTCGATATAGTTTTTGACATAAATAGCCAGCGCCGACGCCATTATAGCTCCGGTGATAACCGCAATTATAAATACGGTGAAAAGCACGCTTAATGCGCACTTGAGTATTTTGGATAAATAACCCCAAACCGTTTGCACAACAAACAGGGTATTATTCAAAGCGTCTGATTTTTTGTTCATTATAAACACCTTTCATAATAATAAGCGATAATGGCAATACTACTAATTAGATAATAGCATATTTTTGAAAATGAGGTATATGCCAACTATGAAGAAATTGTTAAAAGTTTTGCGTTCAAAATGGTTTATAGCTATTCTTGCCGTGGTTTTGGCGTTGCTTTTCACCTTGGCGGCGGTAAAGGGCGCGGAGAACGAAAAAATCGTTACGGCGTATGATTACCGAAGCTACAATTCTTTTCGCGGCGGTATGCCGGATTACGGTCTGAGAAACCGAAAAAACATTTTGCCGCAATTCTGAAGCTATTTGAGCACCACGTTTTCCTTGCCCAAAATATCGACAAGCTTTTGCATAACGTATTTTGAGGGATTGGTCAACAGCCCGTTGGCGTACAGCGGAGTTGCGGTGTCGGCACAGTAAAATATTACCTCACAACCACCCTCGAATATCTCAAGCAACGCCTTTGTCTGCCGAAATTGCGGACAATCGCGTGAGGGCAGGCGCAAATAAAGCTTTTTCGGCGCGGCGGTGTGCTGTTCGGCGGCGTTTTTGGGCGGTTCGGCAGGCATATCGCCGTTTTTTTGCGCCGGCATAATCGAACGTGCCAGTATTTTAATCTCGTCGTCCTTGGGCGAAACCTCACCGGTTATCAGCACAATGCGGTCAACGGCGATATTTTGCGAATAGGTTTGGGCGGTTTTCGGAAAAACGATTACCTCCGCCGTTCCGGTCAAATCCTCCAGCGTGATAAAGAACATTTGCGTGTTATTCTTTAGAATTTTCTGCTTTTTGTCGCTTATTATGCCCAGCAGCGTCACAATACTGCCCTCACTGTAAGCGCCGTCGCGGCTTTCCAACGCCTCGATAATATCCGAAATGCAAACCGCCTTACTGCGCGTGAAGCATTCGGTGTATTCGTAAAGCGGATTGCCCGACAGATAAAGCCCGGTGGCTTCCTTTTCCATGAGAAGCTTGTCGCCGTAGTCGAATTCCTTGAGCGGGGGGTATTTTATGGTCAAAATGCTCTCGCGGCCGCTGTCGTTTTGCGAAAATAAAT
>CAYWMF010000046.1:0-8199 GCA_964459175.1 uncultured Oscillospiraceae bacterium | reverse complement strand
GCTTTGAGTGCCGCTTATCACATACAGCCGGATATCGGCATTGTTTTGGAAGCCACGACCGCGGCGGATATTGCCGGAGTATCGGAGGACAAAAAGGTGTGCGAGCTCAACGGCGGCGCGGTTATTTCGATAATAGACGGCGGCACGATATATGACCGTGTGCTTTACAAGAATGCGGTTGAATGTGCCGACAGAAACAATATCAAATGGCAAACCAAGAAAATGGTCGCCGGCGGCAACGATTCGCGATCGGTTCAGCGCGCGGGAGAGGGCGCGCGGGTTTTGGCAATATCGGTACCCTGCCGTTATTTGCATACGCCGTCCTGTGTCGCGGATATGCGCGATGTGCTGCAAATAGAAAAGCTGTGTGAAAAATTGATTGAAGAATACGGAGAAATGGAAATATGACTTCTGAAAAACTTTTGGAAAAGCTCACTTCCGAAATGACTGTTTCGGGTGCGGAATACGGACGTGAAAGCTTTATTTACAACGAAATTTCTAAATATACCGACAGTATCGAAATCGATCCGATGGGCAACATAATCGCCTGCAAAAAATCGAAAAAACCGAATGCAAAGAAATTTATGCTGGCGGCTCACATGGACGAAATCGGCTTTTTGGTACATTATATTGACGATGACGGACGTGTAAAGGTCAGCGCCTTGGGTGGAATATGTGCTATGTCCTGCGCTTACACCGAGGTTGTGTTCGACAATGGCGTTAACGGCGTTCTCGTTGTGGAGGAAAACACGAAAAACGCCGACCTTTCGGTTAAAAAGATGTATGTAGATATCGGCGCGAAGAATCGCAAGGAAGCGGAAAAGCTGGTTGAAATCGGCGCAAGATGCACAGTTAAGCCCAATTTTACTAAGCTTTACGGCGGCAGAGTAGCTTCCCATGCGCTGGACAACAAGGCCGGCTGTGCATTACTGCTCGAAGCGGCCATGCGCCTTGAGGACAGCCCTTACGATGTGTATTTTGTTTTCACCTCGCAGGAGGAGGTTGGTATACGCGGCTCGCAAACTGCGGCGTTTTCGGTTCGCCCGGATTACGGTATAGCTGTCGATGTTACCGACACCGGTGATGTGCCGGGCTGTGACCCGATGGAAATAAAGCTGGGCAAGGGCGCGGCGATAAAAATTAAGGATTCCTCGGCGATTTGCTCACCAGTAATGGTGGAATACCTGAAAACCGCTGCCAAAGAGAATAAAATTTTGCATCAGCTTGAAATTTTGCCGGCCGGCGGAACAGATACGCGCTCACTGCTTATGAGCGCGGGCGGTGCCGTTGCCGGGGCGATTTCGATTCCGACAAGATATATTCACACGTCGGTCGAAACCATTGATATGAAGGATTATAACGCTTGCTTAAAGCTTTTGATATGCGCGTTGGAGGGCAAAATAAATGGCTGATATACTTGACAGAATAAGCGAATTTGAACAAGAATATTACGAAGAATTCAAAAGGATTGACGATATTGCGCTCAAAAATCAAATGCGCGTAATGGAGGCCTTTCGCAAGCACCGAGTCAGTGAGGCAATGTTCGCGGCTACCAGCGGCTACGGCTACGGAGATTTGGGTCGAGATACAGCGGATCTCTTGTATGCCGATATTTTTGAATGTGAAAGCGCATTTGTTCGCCATAATATCGTCAGCGGAACCCACGCGCTTACCATCGCATTGTTCGGTCTGCTGCGGCCGGGCGATACATTGCTGTCGGTGGGTGGCAAGCCGTACGATACGCTCGACGAGGTGATAGGCATAGGCGGCAATCCCGGCGACGGCTCGCTGAAGGATTTCGGCGTTAATTATGAGCAAATCGACCTTGTTGACGGACGGTTTGACTTTGAAGCGATAAGGCAAAGAATAACCGATAAAACCAAGGTTGTGTATATACAGCGTTCCAAGGGTTATTCGACGCGCAAAACGCTTTCGTCGGCTGAAATCGGCACGCTTGTAGATTTTGTAAAGAAAATCAGCAACGCTTACGTTGTGGTGGATAACTGCTACGGCGAATTCGTTGAGCTTCACGAGCCTACATACTATGGCGCCGACATTATCGTCGGCTCGCTTATAAAAAATCCCGGCGGCGGCATGGCGGAGTCGGGCGGATATATTGCCGGAACCAAAAGAGCGGTTGAGCTTTGCGCTTATCGCTTGACCTCGCCGGGTATCGGTCTCGAATGCGGTGCTTCGCTCGGACAGAACAAAAATATCATCAAGGGGCTTTTCTATGCGCCTCACACCACCGCACAGGCGCTCAAAACCGCAATACTCGCGGCGGCGCTTTTTGAGGATATGGGCTTTACCGTAAATCCCTTGCCGGAGGAAGAAAGATTTGACATTATTCAGACCGTATCGCTTGATTCGCCGGAGCAAATTTGCGCATTCTGCCGTGGAATACAAAGGGGCTCGCCGGTTGACAGCCATGTAACGCCGGAGCCTTGGGCTATGCCGGGCTATTCCTCGCAGGTGGTTATGGCTGCCGGTGCTTTTGTGCAGGGAGCTTCCATAGAGCTTTCCGCCGACGCGCCGATTCGTGAGCCGTATACCGTCTATTTTCAGGGCGGACTTACCTACGAAAGCGGCAAAATAGGACTTATTGAAGCGGTAAACGCCGTAAAAGAGGCAATAAATGGATAAGAAAAAGGTTACTGATTTTAAAATAATTGATGTTCACTGTCACGCTTTCCCGGAAAAAATAGCTTACAGTGCCGCGAATAATATCGCTACATATTACACTTTGCCGCTCAGCGGCGACGGCACGCTTGACAAAATGATGGAGCTGTCGGTTGATGTCAATGTATATAAGTATGTCATTTGCTCGGCTGCGACAAAGGCGATTAATGTAGAGCATGCCAACGACTTTATCTATTCCACCGTGAGTGCTCACACCAATTTAATAGGCCTGGGCACAACGCATGCAGATTACGACAACAACGAAAAGGAATTCGAACGTATTGTGCGGATGGGGCTTCGCGGTATTAAGCTTCATTGCGATTTTCAAGGCTTTGATATAGACACGCCCAAGATGGATACGGCGTACAGAATGTGCGAAAAATATCATTTGCCGATACTTTTCCATATAGGCGACCCTAACTGCGACCATTCCAGGGCGGATAAGCTTTACAATGTTTTGCAGAAATTCCCCGATCTTACGGTTATAGCCGCCCATATGGGCGGCTATAAGACCAAGGCACTTTCGGAAAAATATCTTGTCGGCACAAAGGTTTATTTTGACTGCTCCGAGTGGGACAGGTATATGAGCGCAGAAGAGCTGTGTGATATGATACGGCGTCACGGCGTGGATAAAATCCTTTTCGGAAGTGATTATCCGCTTTGCACTACAAGTCAAACCGCTAAAATGCTGGTGGATAAAGCAGAGCTTACTGACGACGAGCTCGAAAAAATATTTTACTCCAATGCGGCAAGGGTGTTTAAAATCGACTAAGCATAGTAATCCCAGCCGGTTATATTGCCGAAGGTGATAAAGTAGTCAAAGCTTTTATTTGTATAGCCGTCACTTGAATGAAAGTCAACCACAACAAGCTTGACTTTCATTTTCTCTTTTATGATGTTTTTTATGTAAACCGCCGCGGTTTGGCCTTGCTCCACACCTTCCTTGAGTTCCGAAAGACCTGAAAGGTTCGGTGTCAGCTCCACAAATATGCCGTAGCTTTCTATACTTCGGACTATACCTGCGACGGTTTGGCCGACCTTAAATTTATCGGCGTTTTCACGCCATGTTCCCAAAAGCTCTTTGTGTGTCAGCGAAATTTTGATAAGCTTTCCGTTATCCTCCTTTGAACGCACCGCCGCTTTTATATATTGCCCGATTTTGAAGCGATCGCGCGGATGCGATATTCGTGAAACCGAAATGCAATCAATGGATAAAAGCGCCACTATCCCACAGCCTATATCGCAAAAAGCGCCGAACGGCTCGAAATGCGTCACTCTTGCGTCTATAACCTGACCCGCTTCAAGCATTGAAACATAGCTTTTTATACATATTTCCTGCGCTTTTTTGCGCGAAAGCAAAATGTTTGTGCCGCTTATCGCTTCGATTACAAAGCATACGGATTTGCCCACACGGGTGATTACCGCAATTTCACGGCAGGGGCTTCCGTCGGCGGTAAGCGCCGCTTCCTCGTACGGTATTACGGCGCGATAGCCGGGAATATCGACAATAAGATTGAAATCCGAATCACACATCAAGGCGCGCGCCTCCAAGATTATTTTGCCGAGCATTGCGCGTTCGAGCCCCTGCGCCGAGCTGAGATACTCCTTGCTTGCGGCTATATTGTGAGCGGTGCCTTCGGGTTTGAAATAATTCATTTTTGCATAAACAAAACGCTTTTGTCGACGTTTCGTTCTTTCCTTTCTTTATAGTTTGCTGTATATTGAATTATATTTTCGGCAGTGGACAATTATACCGCTACAGCATAAAATATAGTAACACGAAAGTGTAAATCTTATTCTATTCAGGGGGAAACCGAAATGAATGAAAAAAACTGCGGGAATGAAAGGACCGCATGTCGCGCAGGCGAAAGCAATGACGTCTGCTGTATAGATACCTATAAAATATTCGATTCCTGCCGCGATCAAATGTGCCTTGAGGATTTGAAAATCCTGATGACCGACGAAGCACAGGAGCTGCTAAACGCTTCCGGCAATGTACGTGTAAAGCAGGCAAAGGTGATTTGGCTCGGGGTTAATACCGACGAGATGCCGTTTAATCGCGGATATTTTCAGGTTAAAATTCGCTACTATTTTTATGTTTTGCTGGAGGGCTGTATCGGCGGCAATCCCAAAGAAATTCCCGGTCTTGCCGTTTATGACCAGACTGCCGTGCTTTGCGGCGGCGAAAGCAATGTTTCGACCTTTAAATCGGACGTTAACACGTCGTTTTGCTCGGGCGCTGTGATAAATCCCGCTTACAATGTCGGCCATCAGCCGCAAATTGTGGTGGATGTTGTAGACCCCATCGTGCTTAACCTGAAGGTGGTCGATAAATGCCCGTCGAATGTCGGCTGTTCACTGTGCAGCGCCGATAATTTGCCGGAGCAGGTATGCTCCTGCTATGACGGCGATGTTTCGGAGCACAACGATTGCAAATCCGCGTTTATTACGCTGGGTGTTTTCGCTTTGATTCGTCTGCAAAGAGCAACTCAGATAATCGTACCTGCCGGAGAATACCGCATACCCGAAAAGGAATGCAGTAATAATGTCACATTCGGCGATGCCTGTGCGCTGTTCCGTGCCATGAACTTCCCGATAGAGGAATTCCTGCCGCAGGAGAGCTGCGGCAACGCTTCCTGCGGATGCGGTGCCGGCGGCAGAACGCTTGACCCTAAGGATTATCAGTAATTCCGCGAAGCAGAAAGGAACCGCATATATCGCGGTTCCTTTTTCTGCTTTTATGCTTGACAAAACGCCGAATTTATACTATAATAATATGGAAAGTGATTTGCAAAGGAGCAGTTCTGAAAAAGCTATGGATATCTTAAAAAGAATTACAGATGAATTTAAAATTCAGCCGTACCAGACCGAGAACGCCGTCAAGCTTTTGGATGAGGGTAACACCGTTCCGTTCATTGCGCGCTATCGTAAAGAGGTTACCGGCTCGCTGGACGACCAGCTTTTGCGCGATTTGTGTGACCGCCTTACATATTTACGAAGCCTTGAAAAGCGTAAAGATGAGGTTCGTGCAAGCATCGAGGAGCAAGGAAAGCTTACCGATGAGATAACGGCGTCACTGGAAGCGGCCGAAACGCTTACCGAGGTGGAGGATATTTATCGCCCGTACAAGCCGCACCGCAAAACGCGTGCATCGGTTGCTCGTGAAAAAGGGCTTGAGCTGCTGGCGGACATTATTTTCGCGCAGGAGCTTAAAAGCGGTGATATAAACGAAATCGCGGCAGAGTATATCAATGAAGAAAAAGGCGTGACAAATGCAGAAGAGGCTATTGCCGGCGCTTTGGATATTATCGCCGAAAATATTTCCGACAATGCCGAGTTCCGCAAGGAAATACGCCGCATGACCTTCCGCTACGGCGTTATAAAGACCAAGCAGGCAAAAGACGAGGATTCCGTTTATTCGATGTACTATGACTATTCCGAGGCGGTTTCAAAGCTCCCCGGTCATCGTATACTCGCGATAAACCGTGGTGAGAAAGAGGAATTCCTCAAGGTTACGCTGGAAGTTGACGAGTACATGTTGCTTAACTATTTGTACAACAAGAATATCACCGGTAAGTCGATTTTTACAAAATACATCGTAAGTGCTGTCGATGATGCCTATGCACGCCTTATCAAGCCGTCAATCGAGCGTGAGATTCGTTCGGATATTTTTGAAACAGCCTGTGAAAGCGCTATTGTCGTTTTTGCCGACAATCTTCATAACCTGCTTATGCAGGCGCCGATAAAGGGTAAGACCGTCATCGGCCTTGACCCGGGCTATCGTACCGGCTGTAAGGTGGCGGTAGTTGATAAAACCGGCAAAGTGCTGGATACGGCGGTAATATATCCCGCAAAGCCCTACGAAAAGATTGCCGAGGCCGAAAATATCATTATGCGCATGGTTAAAAAATACAATGTCGATATGCTTGCTATAGGCAACGGCACCGCTTCAAAAGAAACCGAGATTTTCGCGGCGAACCTTATCAAAAACAATTCTCTCGGCATTAAATATATGATGGTGTCCGAGGCCGGAGCATCGGTTTATTCGGCTTCAAAGCTGGCGGCGGAGGAATTTCCGGATTTTGACGTTACCCAGCGAAGCGCGGTTTCGATTGCGCGCCGTATGCAGGATCCGTTGGCCGAGCTTGTTAAAATCGAGCCCAAGGCAATCGGCGTCGGTCAGTATCAGCACGACATGAAGCCTGCGCGGCTTACCGAGGTGCTGGGCGGTGTGGTAGAGGACTGCGTTAACACTGTCGGTGTGGATCTTAACACCGCAAGCCATTCGCTTCTGTCTTATGTTTCGGGCATCAACGCCACCGCGGCGAAGAATATCGTCAAGTACCGCGAGGAAAACGGCGAGTTCGATTCCATAAAGGATATTAAAAAGGTGCCCAAAATCGGCGCCAAGGCCTTTGAGCAATGCGCTGGATTCTTGCGTATACCGTTCGGCGATAATCCGTTGGACAACACCGGTGTGCATCCGGAATCGTATGACGCCGCGCTGAAGCTGCTGGAGCTTTTCGGCTACAGCGAAAAAGATGTGGCGTACGGCAAAATCAGCGGTCTGATGACAAAGGTTGAAAAAAGCGGCTTGAGCGAAACTGCGCAAAAGCTCAATATCGGCGAGCCGACGCTGGTTGATATAATAAAAGAGCTTGAAAAACCCGGCCGTGATATTCGCGATGACTTCGCACAGCCGATTTTGCGCGACGACGTCCAGGATCTGGAGGATTTGAAGGAAGGTATGGAGTTGGTCGGAACGGTTAGAAACGTGTGCGATTTCGGCGCATTTGTGGATATAGGCGTTCATCAGGACGGATTGGTTCATATTTCACAGATTACCGACAAATATATAAAGCATCCGAGCGAGGCGCTGTCGGTAGGGGATATCGTTAACGTCAAAATTTTGGCTGTAGACAAGGCAAAAAAGAGAATATCGCTGACTATGAAAAAATAATTGCCGTATTTTGCACATAATTTATGTAAATTGTATAAAAAGCCGACCGTTGTCGCCTCAAAAAGGGCTGAAAAGGGCTTAAAAATAGGGTAAATTTAATCATTAAGACATAATTTGTGCATAGTACACAAAACCACAGTTAAAAGTTTGTTGAGGAAAACACTTTAAAAATTCATTCTTTTCTGATAAAATAGATACATAAAGTTTGTAGGTTAAAACGGTGCCACGTTTAGCTATATAAGGAGGATTATTAATGGCAAGTGTATCATTAAAGCATATTTTCAAAAAGTATCCGGGCGGCGTTACCGCTGTTAGCGATTTCTGCCTGGAAATCAAAGACAAGGAGTTCATCATTCTCGTCGGACCTTCCGGTTGCGGTAAATCCACAACTCTCCGTATGATCGCAGGTCTTGAAGAGATTACCGAGGGTGAGCTGTTCATCGGCGACCGTCTGGTTAACGATGTAGCCCCCAAGGACAGAGATATAGCGATGGTGTTCCAGAACTACGCTCTGTATCCGCATATGACCGTGTTTGAAAACATGGCATTCGGTCTTAAGC
>CAYWMF010000045.1:0-8359 GCA_964459175.1 uncultured Oscillospiraceae bacterium | reverse complement strand
GGATTTTAGCGGTGATAATGATAGCGGTGCTGTATTTCTATATGAGATATTCCAAGCAGGGCTATGAAATTTCGGTTGTCGGCGACAGCCAAAACACCGCAAGATACGCCGGTATAAATGTTGATAAAGTAGTTATGCGAACAATGTTCATCAGCGCCGCGATAAGCGGTATCGGAGGCATGCTCAAGGTTGCGGGCGAGGGAACAAGCTACACGCTGAGCACAGGTATAGCCGGCGGCGTCGGTTTTACGGCTATAATCGTTGCCTGGCTGGCAAAGCTCAATCCTATCGGAATAACCGTGGTATCAATTCTTTTTGCCGTGCTTGAAAAGGGCTGCGGCGTTGCGGAAAGCAAGTTCAAGCTCTCGGCTTCTGTCGCCGATATTGTTCAGGGTCTGATATTGTTTGTAATATTGGGCTTTGACTTCTTTATGCGATATAAAATAACCTTTAACAAAAACGAAAAAGTGTTGAATAAACCCGAAAGAAGTGAGGAGGAAAAAGCATGAATACAATAATAAATTTCCTCTTTGCCGCGATTAAAGCCGGCGTTCCGTTCCTTTACGGTACGACAGGTGAGATAATTACGCAAAAATCCGGCAGTCTTAACCTCGGCGTCGAGGGCGTAATGTATATGGGCGCGTTTGTCGGCTTTTATGCCGGCTTTAAAACCGAAAGCCTTGTTATATCCTTGCTTGCCGCGTTTTTTACCGGTGTTGCGGCATCCTTTCTGTTTGCGTTTCTTACCGTTACTCTCCAGGCCAATCAAAATGTAACCGGTCTTACCTTGACGATTTTCGGCCAGGGTTTTTCGGTCTTTTTCGGCGAAATGATGATCAAAAATACCGTCGGAGGCAATCCCAAGCTTTCGGACAGCCTGCTTGCGGCGTTGAAGGAATTTAAAATTCCGCTTCTGAGCGATATTCCGTATGTCGGAAAATTATTGTTTTCGCACAATGTTCTCGTATATTTCGCAATTATAATCGCAATTGTCTGCTGGATTTACCTTAAATTTACAAAATTCGGCTTAAAAACGCGAAGCGTCGGCGAAAATCCCGCCGCGGCCGATGCCTCCGGTCTTAACGTAACCTTGATCAAATACGCGAATATAATGCTCGGCGGCGGTATTTGCGGCCTGGGCGGCGCGTATATTTCGCTGATAAACGGCGGCGGTGTATGGAATAACGGCTGTGTAAACGGTCAGGGCTGGATCGCCGTTGCATTGGTAATTTTTGCTTCGTGGTCGCCCGCAAAAGCAATATTCGGTTCATTGGTGTTCGGAATGTTCACCGAGCTTCAAATACGCGCCAACGATTTCGCATACGAATTCCCGTTTTTGGGCTTCCTTGCGCACATTCCCACAGCGTTTTATAAAATGCTTCCTTTCGTTATTACCGCATTGGTGCTGGTATTCGCATCTGTATCCAAAAAGCGTGAGGGAAATCAGCCCTCTGCCTGCGGCATAAACTATTATCGTGAGGAGCGTTAGCGATATATGAAAAAATTTTCGTTCAATAAAGGATAGAGCTTTACTTTAGAAAATAATCTTGACTAATTCAATGATTTTGGCTTGGAAAAGTACAGCGATGCCGCCGGTGCGCCGGCACAGTCGCTGAAATACAATAATTGGCAAAAAATGGTTTGTCACACGATTGGGTGTTACATTTGGTAAGAACCTTGACCGCTTAGACGAAAACGGCGACCAAATTAACGCAGACAGCACATACGCGGTGATAGCTATCGAAAAGACTGACGGAAGCAAAATGACCTACGAGGATTCGGTGACCGTTACACCGCTGATCCAGGGGCTTGAACCGTGGAAGTACAATATTTTTACCATGAACGGCGGTTATTGCGAAAAAATCCTTGACGGCGTGCGCTACCGTATTATCGACTGTGACAGTATTGAATGCTTTGCTGACAGAAAGCTGTATATAGCGGTTTATGAAGGAATGCTTCCGTCGAGCGATATGTTCGCTCTTGACGCCGAAAGCGGTGAAAACAGCGCTGTGGAAAGCTACGACGGCACAAACGTACTTTTCGAATTTGAGCTTGACGCATCAAAGGCCGATGCACAAAAGGCCGAAAAGTTGATTGATGAAATCAATGCGCAAATGAAGTGGTAAAATAAAGCGAGGTGCCGTCTCAAATGCAATAAAAACGTTTGAGACGGCACCTCATACTTATATTTCAAAATCCTTTCCACTGTAATCGCGATATTCGGCGGTGTCGGTGGGAAGATTTTTCTTTTTAAGGCGTTCGTTGACAAATTCGGCGACCAAATCGTAAATGACGGCAAAAATCGGAACCCCCAAAAACATGCCCCAAATTCCGAACAAGCCGCTCATGACGGTGATGGCGAATATTATCCAGAAGGACGAAAGTCCCAGCGATTCGCCGAGTATCTTGGGACCGATAACATTTCCGTCCAGTTGTTGAAGCACGAGTATCAAAACGGCAAACCAAATTCCGTCCATCGGCTCAACGATCAGTAGAATAAGTATCGAGGGAATTGCGCCGATAAATGGGCCGAAGTATGGTATCACGTTGGTAATTCCGACGATAAAGCTGATCAGCACCGCGTATTCCAGCTTGAGTATCGACATTGAAATAAAGCACAGAATACCGATTATGACGGAATCCAGAATTTTGCCGACGAGAAAATCGGAAATTGTTTCATGCGTGAACTTTGATATATTCAACAGCCGCGCCATAAAGCTTTGGGGCAAAATTGCCGCCAAAAGCTTTTTAAGCTGAGAAAGCAGCTTTTCTTTACCGGACAGAAGATAAATAGATATGATAAGGCCAAGAAAGAAGTTTTTGACCTCGATGGCGCCCTGCTTCATGGTGTTCATGATGTGCGGCAACGAGTCGCGTATAAACTCCAAAAGATGATCGATAATATCGCCGAACGATTCTATTCCATCACCGAAAATGCCGCTGAGCCCACCCAAACGCGCAATCAACTCGTTTCCAAGCTGTTCGAGGTTTTCGGAATATGCTTCGAAATTATTGATCAGCGCCTCGACGCTTCGGGTGAGCTGTGGTATAATCGAAACGAGAAATACTGTTATAATCAGCGCGGCGACGATATACGCAAACAGCATCGAAAACGCACGACGAAGAACCGAACGATCCTTTTTCGACTTTCTGAATTTAAACAGCTTTTGCTCGGCAAACTTTACCAGAGGATTCAGCAAATACGCTATTACTATCGCATAAATCAGAGGGCTGAGGATTTTGGTTAAAAACGAAAACGTTGTTTTTATGGAAGAAAAGTTGTCAAGCAGCAGCCAAAATAGTACAGAAGCGGCTATTACGCCGAAAGCATAAAGCGAAATTGTCAGATATTTATGATTCAGCCGATTTTTCATTGTTGTTCTCCTTTGCTCTCGACGCTATGAATTTTCTTACAATTCTTAAAATTATGACGAATATGGGCACGCCGACCAGCATTCCGATTACGCCGAAAAGACCGCCCATTACAATGATGGAAATAATTACGTAAATCGAATCAAGGCCGGTGGCTTTGCCGATGATGCCGGGGTTTATAATGTTCGAGGTGACCTGTTGCAGTACAAGAATTATTATCAAAAACCAAAATGCGTGCCACGGATTTACCAGCACCAATAGAACGGCGCCCAGCCCGGCACCGATGAACGGCCCGAAGTAGGGGATAATATCGGTAAGCATTACGATAAAGCTTATCAACGGCGCATACTCCAGCCCGAAAACAGACATGCAAATAAAGCATAAAATTCCGATTATAATTGCGGAAACGCATACGCCGGACATATACCCCGAAAAGCAATCGTTCACCACGTGAGCGGCGTTCATGATTTTATCGCATATTTCACGCGGGAAAACCGCCAGCAGAATTTTTTTGAGCTGAGAAAGCAGTGTATCGCGGGAATAGGACATATAGATGGAAATTATGAACGAAACCAAAAAGCCGATGACAATATCGGTTGTTTTGAACAGCATATTCAAAAGCTCAACAAAATTACCGCTGAACCAGTCGGTCAGAGAGCGTGCAATGTCAACCACCGTATCGTTCAGCGCTTCGAACAGCTTTTGGCCGAAAAATATATCGTCGGAAACCTGTGCCGCAAATTGACGGAAGCTGCGCAGATAAATCGTGAAATTTGAAGTAAAAAAGCCAATGTTGGAAACCAGTGCCGGAATGAGCTGCCATATAAATACGCCCATAAACAGCAATACGATGAAATATACTGTGAAAATCGAGGCGACAAGAACGGTTTTGGGCTTTTTAAACACTTTTTTCAGCAGCTTTTGAAAAAAAGCGATCGCCGGGTGCAAAACATACGCAAAAACCAGCGCAGTCAAAATGGTATCGAAGACTCCGAAAAACGCTTTCAGAGCCGCAATAAAGCTACTTAAATCGCGTATTACAAGGAAAAACAGTATCGACAACGCGATAACGCCGAAGCAATACAGCGCGCGGCGAAAGCATTTGCGATTAAATTCGTCGTTCAAATGGCAACCTCCGAATTATCTTGATAATTGAAGTAAATATTTGTCTTACTGTAGCATAAAATATCGTATAAAACAAAAGGAGGCAAGCTATGGAAAATATCAGCGAAAAATATGTTACCGTCGAACAGCTTCACGAAAAGGAGGTTATAAACATTATAGACGGGAAAAGGCTGGGTTATCCTTGCGATGTTATGTTTGACCTGTGCAACGGCAAAATTATAGCCATAATTGTTCCGTCGGGCGGCGGCTTTATGGGGCTCGGCGGAAAGCGCGAGGATATTACGGTTTATTGGGATAATATTGAAAAAATCGGAAAGGACATAATACTCGTAAAATGCCTACCCGGCAAAAGGGACGAATGCGATAACGAAGAATGTAAGTCGGAGAACGAGAAAAAGAAGCGGTTCTTTTGCTAACCGTCAGTTTTTGGCAAAACCTTATCCGGTGTTACATAGGCTGTCCAGTAGTCGTTGTATATGACATATCCCGGCTTTGAACCGGAGGGCTTTTTCACGTTTTTAATAAGGGCGTAATCCACGGCAATGTTGACGCCGCCCTTGGCCTTGGAGTTATCGGCCGCAAGCGCCGCGGCAAAGGTGAAATCCTCGGCGGGCGGCTCGTTGCCGTCGGTACAGAGAACAACGTGAGAGCCGGGAAAATCCTTTACGTGAAACCAATAGTCCTGCTTTTGAGCAAGCTGGGTCGTTAAATAGTCGTTTTGAATATTGTTTTTGCCTATAAGCACCTTGTAGCCGCCGGGTGAGGTAAGCTCGGATATAACGACTTTTTTTTGTTTTTGAGCCATTTTGAGGTTGGATTTAATACGCTTGGCATATCCCCACGCAGAAAGCTCCTCACGTATTTCGTCAAGGTCACGTTCGTTTTGAGCGCGTGTCAGCGCGTCAAAAACGGTGTCAATGTATTCGAGCTCGCGGTGGGCGTTGTCAAGCTGAACGGCAAGAATGGCCTTAGCTGCTTTTTTCTTGTTGTACGATTTATAATATTTTTGAGCATTTTGCGACGGTGAAAGCTGAACATCAAGCGGAATATCTAACGTCGGACAGCTTTCGTCGTAATAATTTATACATTTTGCCAGCTTGTCGCCGCGTTTTACGGCGTAAATGTTTTGCGTTATCAGGTCGCCGTACAGCTTCATTTTATCCATATTGGCGCAGTCGGCAATTTCTGACTGCTGAAGCTCGATTTTTTTCAGCAGACGGTTTTGAGTGTTGCAAAGCAGATGAAAAATATCCTGCGAGCGTTGTTTTATGCGGTCGTTTTTGTCGCGCGCCGAGAAAAATTCGTCAAGAAGAACGCTGAAGCTTTCGCATTCCTTGACAATTGCGGCGTTTTCGTACTGCCGTATTTCGCAAAAGGCATATTCGAACGGCGCAGGCGTGTCGCTCTTTTTAAAGAGAATAACAGGGGTAAAATCTTTTGCTTTTATGTGGTTAATAATATCGGTAAAGTAAAACCAGAGCTTGCCGGTATCACACAAAAACAGCGGTGCCGTCGCGTTGGCAGCGGTGCGAAATACGATTTCGCGCGCGATGAGGGCGGAAATTCCGATAAAATTATCGGTGATAAACTTATCTGCCGGGCGATCCTGCGGGTAATCCCCGAAAGCGGCAAAAAATTTATCCTGCGTTACTTCGAGGGGATTCAGCTTGTTTTGCTTGGGCGGCAACTCGTACAAAAGCCCCGGCAGAATCTGCCGAAGCAGTGATACTGAAAAATCCACCGGGCGGACAGCACCGAGAATTTTATTGTCGGCATCGCAGAAAATTATATTGCTGTGTTTGCCCATGATTTCAAAATACAGTATACGTTTGGTGAGAAAGCCCAGCTCGTCATAGCATTCTATTTCGATTTTTATTACGCGCTCGAATTCCATTTGAGCGATTTCGAGAATTCTGCCGCCGGTCAGATGCTTTCTTAACTGCATGCACAGCATTGGCGGGGAGAGGGGATTTTCCTTTGTGCCGCTTGTTATAAGAATGCGCGGATTTGCGGAGCTTGCCGAGATAAGCAAGCGGCGGCTTTCACGTCCCGAATGTACAAGGAGGTGAATTTCATCTTTTTCCGGCATGAAAACCTTTTCGATTTTGCCGCCCGCGAGAACGGTATTCAATTCGTTTGCTGTCGCGCAGACCATTCCTGCATCAAATGCCATAATAAATCCTTTCCTACAGAGCAGTTAAAAACGGCGGTTTTCCCTCGTATTTTATGATTTCAAGCTCGGGAAAACGCTTTGACAAAATATTGTACATCAGCTGTACAAACACATTTTCACAATGATAATGATCAATTGAAATTATCGGGAAGCCGGTTTCGCAGGCCTCAATAAAGCTGTGATGCTTGAATTCGCCCGAAATAAATATATCGGCGCCATGCATTTTTGCAATTTGGGCATATTCGCTTCCACCGCCCGAAACAACGGCGATTTTGCGTATTTCGCCCGAAAAATCGCTGTACGCAAAAGAGGTGCATTTAAAAAGCTTTTTAATTTTTTCGCACAGAGCGTGAATGCTTATCGGCGTCTTGAGCATGCCTATACGGCCGGTCATATCCTTCTCGTCCGACCCAAATGGAACGATGCTTTCAAGCCCAAGCTGTTCGAGAATATATTGATTGATGCCCATATCCGATGCGTCCATACGAGTGTGGTAGGAAAGAACGGAAATGTCGTTTTTGATAAGCTTTTTGATATTGCTTGAAACAGCGTCGTCGGTTATGCGCTTAACACCGCGAAAAATAAACGGATGATGACTGATAATAAGATCGGCGGAGCTTTCAATTGCAAAATCGACCGCGGCGGTATTTACATCGAGCGTCAGCACAACTTTTTTAATATTATCTGCTTTGGCAAGCAACATAACACCGTCGTTGTCCCATTCCGCACTGCGCGACGACGGCGCAATTAAATCAAAATATTCGGTAATTTCGTTTATGTTCATGATTATTCCTTATGATTTGATAAATTCGGTTACTTCACGGAGCAGCTCCTCGTATTCCGGGCAGTCCTTGCCGGTGGATTTGATGCCGTTTATGCGATTTTTCAGCACGTGAACCTGCCGCATTGCATATTCCTTGGAAAAGCGTGGAGGGGCGTTTTTGTCCCACACGCCCATAAGCGCCTGAAAAGGCGTGAGCTTTCGTATAACGCCGTCATATACCGCATTGATAACGGTGTAAAAGCGCCCTTGCGATACGCAGTAAACGTCGTTTATAATGTTAAAACCGTTGTCAAATAAAAACTCTCTCAGCTTGTCCTTTGACAGCATAGGCTGGAGCACGAAATTATATTTCGGATCCTTCAGGTACGGACTTAGGCGAATTATGTCGGTTATCAGTTCACCGCCCATTCCGGCGATGACAATATCGTCAAAAGCCAAATCGTCCATGTACATTAAGCCATAGGTTTTGACAAAGGTTATTTTTTCGTCAAGCTTATATTTTTTGACGGTAGCGGCGGCGTGCAGAAGCGGACCGTCCTTGACATCGCAGGCAAAAGCTGAGGGTGATTTACCGGAAAGTACCGCATAACAAGGAAGATAGGCGTGGTCTGTGCCTATATCGGCAAAAACACGCCCATCTCTGATAAAATCGTATACTGTCATCAGGCGCTGATCCAATTTAAACATGCGCCGCGTCAGCTCGGTATTTCCGCTTTTTTGATTATTTTGCGGCGAGGTACTCATTTATCTTGCCGATGAGCTCGTCGCAGTCCACGCCGTGAACCTCGCAGGCTTGCTCGATGCTTTCACCTCTTGCGGAGGGACAGCCCAAACAATGCATACCGATTTCGAGGAAAAACTTACCGGTTTCCTTGTCAAAGTCGAGAACGTCGCCGATTATTGTG
>CAYWMF010000044.1:0-8369 GCA_964459175.1 uncultured Oscillospiraceae bacterium | reverse complement strand
GTTCATCACGGCGCATGAAAATGTTTTGTACGCGGCTTCGACCGAAAACCTTGTATTCAAGGATAATGAATTCGACATCGAAAAGCCCGCCGCCCGGCTAATCGCTTGCAGCGGCACCGTCGAGCTTTAAAAACGCGGCAATTTCTCACAATATATGTGACTGCAAATTAACCAAAAGCACGTTCATCGCGCCGCGCTCGTGCGGACAAAGTATTCCGCTGTCAAACGTAGCATAAATCCCATCGGGCGTCATAATTACATTGCTTTTATCGAATTTTTTTCGTGCTCTCCTTTGAAAATCGGCGTAGCAGCCGTCTGCTGCGCCGATTTTCGTCAACGAAAGCTCCAGCGCGCCGTTAAGCTCGCGGCGGCGGTGATTTTTCAGCGGAAAAAATATATCCGAGTTTCGGCGGTCAAAGTTAAACGGTATACGCTTTACTGCGCTTTTGCGGCCGTTTTCATACACAAACAGGTCAAAATAAAACGCGAAAAAGCTCTCGTTATCCAGCGTCACTTTGCAGGATACCACCAGTGAGAACGGCTCAAACTCTCCGTTTTGTTCATGGGCCTTTGCGGCGCGTGCCGCCAGCTTTTTATACGCGAATCGCCGCAAAGCCTCCGCCGTTTTTTTGATATACCCATCTATTTTTTTATCCCCGGAAATCGGATATTTTATATTTATCCTAACCGTCACAATGCCGTCCCGCAATATACTTTCAAGAATGCAGTTGTTGCCCATACCTCTCCCTCGCCTCGCCTATTTTGTCAAATCCTTTTTCAGCCCGTTTATGATTTTCTTTTCTATGCGCGAAATATAGCTTTGCGAAATGCCCAAAAGGTCGGCAACCTCCTTTTGGGTTTTTTCTTTTTCGCCGCACAGCCCAAAGCGCATATATATTATACGCCGTTCGCGCTCCGGCAGTGTTGCCACGGCTTTCATTATTATGCCGTGTTCCTCCCTCGCTTCGATATCGCGATATACCATGTCCTCTTCACCGCTTAAAACGTCTCCCAGCAAAAGCTCATTGCCGTCCCAATCCACGTTTAGCGGCTCATCTATGGAAATCTCGTTTTTCTGCGGATTAATTTTGCGTAGGTACATCAAAATTTCATTTTCGATACAGCGCGAAGCGTAGGTGGCAAGCTTTATATTTTTGTCGTTTTTGAAGGTATTAATCGCTTTAACCAGCCCTATTGTGCCGATGGAAACCAAGTCCTCTATGCCTATTCCCGTATTCTCGAACCTTTTCGCTATGTAAACCACCAGCCGCAGGTTATGCTCGATCAATATATTTCGGCTTTCCAAATCCTCCGCGTTGCTTCTTATACATTCCAAAAGCCGCTGCTCCTCCTCGGCTTCGAGCGGCGGCGGCAGTGTCTGCGCTCCGTTTACATAGTAAACGCCCTTATTTTCCAAGTTAAAAAAAGCCCTAAGCTTCATTTTCAGCATATCAATCAAATTATATTTCATACTTTTCCTTTCAGTCCGCAAGGCTTATCGGCACAATGCAGTCATATTCAAGCTCGTTTTTTTCGTTTATCGCCACGGCGGCTCTGATCTTTTTTCTGCCGATTTGTACTTGTTCGGGCACAAAATACGGCAAAAAATCCGTTCCGACAGCGGTTTTTACCTCCACAAGGTCCATTTCCGACGGCACAAGCGCTTCTGCCGCGCGCCTGTTCGCTATAATAACATTCAGTCCGCTTTGCGGCTCAACCAGCAAATTACCGCTGTCCGCAATACCGTTTAAGCTAATGCCGTCGATTTTTACACTGATTTTTTTGATTCGCATTTTTTTACAGCTCGCCTCACTTATGTAAAGCCATGTAAAATAAATCAGCGGCGTAAGGCATACAATAATTATCAGCCGACTGTGCGACAAGCCGAAAATCCACCCGGCGATTCCGCCGATTGTCAGACAGCACACAAAAAATACCGCCGCTATTTTCAAAAAATGTGCAAAGCTCACCGCCTCGTACGCTATAAGACACCCTGCCGCAAGCGCCGCAATATTGAATATCACGCTCAGCGCTCCGCCAAGTCCGCATACCACCGCCGTCAATGAATAGCCCGCCATGAAAAACGCACCACCCAAAAGCCGCAGGCGCCCGGTTTTCAGCGACAGTATCGCCCCACAGCTCCACAGCGCCAGCCAGTCGCACAGCGCGTTGATTATTATGTAAACGTCTGCATATAATATCATTATTATCACCGTATTAAGTATACTACTTTTATACCGAAAAATATGTCGCTTACGGTAGTCGAAAAATGGTAAAAACAAGAAAAGCATCGTCAAACTCTTGACAATGCTTAACTTTTGGTATATAATATAGCGGTTTGGCGGGAACATATTCTTTCGATTCCTATATTTTCATAAGCCCTTTCCCACCTACACGCGAGCTCTGTTTATATTTTATGGTATTAAAATTTTTATGCTACTGACGGCAAATTCTTAAAAAGGCAGGTTTTTGGTATGATAAAGCTTTCTCCGTCAATTTTGGCGTGCAATTTCACAAAACTGGGTGAAGAAATTAAAAAAGTCGAAAACGCCGGTGCTCAGTATATCCACCTTGATGTTATGGACGGCGTATTTGTGCCCAACATTTCTTTCGGCGTTCCGGTAATTCAGTCGATTCGCCCTATTTCAAACATGGTTTTTGACACTCATCTTATGATAACCGACCCCATTCGCTATATCGAAACCTTTGCAAAAATAGGCTCCGATATTATCACATTTCACTACGAAAGCTGCGAAAACCACATGGAGGTCATAGATAAAATTCATTCTCTCGGCAAAAAGGCGGCTATTTCCATAAAGCCCAAAACACCCGCCTTTGTAATCGAATCGCTCATCAAGCACCTCGACATGGTGCTGATAATGACGGTCGAGCCGGGCTTCGGCGGACAGGGCTTTATCCCCGAAACGGTCAACAGCATCAAGGCCGTAAAACAAATGGCGCAAATCCACAACCCCGAGCTCGATATCGAGGTTGACGGCGGCATCACGCTTGACAATATTTCGCTGGTGACCGAATGCGGCGCAAATGTTATCGTTGCCGGCTCGTCGGTTTTCAAAGCCGCAGACGTCGATGCAACCGTAAAAGAGTTTCTTAAATACTAAAAATAACAACCAAAAAACTGCTTATCGCCTCCGATAAGCAGTTTTTCTGTATTTATCTGTATTTCCTTATCAGCTCCGCCGCCTGCACATCGCTCAGGCCGTATTCCTCGCTCATGCGCAAAAGCTCGACGTTAAGATGATAGTCCGACATATTGGGATTATCCTTTACAAAGCGCGCCAAAGCTCCGTCTTCGTCGATAAAGTCAAGATACAAATCAACGGCGTTGTCAAGTATGCGGTCGCCGAAATGAATTTTTTGTTTTCTTTGAAGCACCGCGCGGTATACATCGTGCCACGTGCCGAGAAAAACTTTGCTTTCGCCGCGCTTCACCTCAAAAGAACCGTCGTCAATAATAACCGAATACACCTTGCCGCAAAAGCCCGCGCTTTCCATCAGCGCCAGCACGGTTATCATGTTAATCTGGCAAAAGGCATCCGTGCCAAACCATAAAATCACCTTGTCATATTCATCGGCGTGAGTTATGAAATCCGAAAATTCGGCCATTTTTTTCATATACTCCGCACGCTCGACGCCGTGAACGGCACTGCGCATCGCAATAAAGTTCTCATTATATATCGGTTCCGGTGCATCGCCGCTCATCATCGCCTCGTTGAAGGGCGCGCAGGGCGACATGAATTCGCGCTTGAAAAAGCTGTTGAAATATTCGCCGTTTGTTATATTTATTATTTTCATTTTTTACCTCTTTTTCGATATACGATTATATTATCATATATCACCGTTAAAATCAATACTTTTGCAAAATTTTTTTGATTTTTGTTTTTTTTCGGTTTTTAAATCAAAATTTTTAAAAAAGGGGTTGATATAATTTTAAGTTTGTTATATAATTGAGGTATAATAAATTTCAGGCGTATGCCGGAAAGGAAAAATTATGATTAAACTTGGCGTTAATTCCGTACTGTTTAAGACGGTTTCGTTCTCCGACGCTTGCCGCTACATAAAAAGAGCCGGCTATGACGGCGTCGAAATTTGTGCCATCGAGGGCATGAACCCCCATCTCGACCTCAACAACTGGAAGGAGCAGGTCCAGTATATCAAGGACTGCGTTAAGAGAAACGAGCTTGAAATTCTTTCCTCCGAGGTTGCTTCACGCGACATAAACAGAATAGTTAAGGCTTGCCAGGCCGCAAATGAAATCGGTATTCCGATACTCAACATCGGCCCCGGCGGAGTTATGAACGACGAGCAGTCGGTTCTCGAGTCCATTGAGGTTACCGGCGTTCTCGCGCAAAAGGCTAAAGAATACGGCGTAACACTGTGCTGCAAGGCTCACGTAAATTCCGCTATTTACAACACTCCCACAACTCTTCGCATGATGGAAGGCATCTCCTGCGACGCATTCGGCGTTGACATGGACCCCAGCCACATTCATCGTGCCGGCGAAAATCCCGCCGAGGCTCTGCCGAAGGTTATTTCGAGAGTTAAGCACGTCCACATCCGCGACTGCGTAGGCGACGGACCTTCCCCCGGAGAACCCATGAACCAGGCTTGCGGCAGAGGCGACATTGACCTTTACGGCTATTTCAAAGCAATGGTTGACGTAAACTACGACGGTCCCGTTTGCCTTGAAGTTATCGGACCCGACCAGGATCCCGTAAACGCTATGGCTATCGCCGCCGAAAGCTACGGCTACATGAACGCGCTTCTCAAATCGCTCGGCGCAAGATAAATCCCGAATTTGAAAAAGGAGTTTACTATCATGAATAAGAAACCCAATCTTCTGTTCTTCGGTATAGACAGCTTACGCGCAAACCACATGAGCCTTTACGGCTACGACAGACTTACAACTCCGCACATGGACAAATACCTTGAGGATGGCGTTGTATTCGACAATTGCTACAGCCCCTCTATCCCTACCTCCCCCGGATATGCCTCCATGCTTACCGGTAAAGATCTTTTCTCCACCAATATCGTTGCTCTGCGTCATCAGGGCGATTACGGTAAGGGCTGTGTAACATTGGCCGAAATTCTCAAAGAAAACGGCTATAACACCACCTGCATCGGCTTTACCGGTCATGTCGCCGCACGCGGCTTTGACAATTACATTTCTTTCCCCGGCTGGGGCCCCGATTCCGACGACGGACGCGCTCACAAGGCCGAGGCCTGCAACAATGTAACCATTCCCGAGCTTGAAAGATTGGCCGGCGAGGATAAGCCCTGGTTCCTTTTCATGCGTCACATGGATCCTCACAGCCCGTATTTGCCGCCTTTCCCGTTCGAAAGACTGTTCTACTCCAAGGACGAAAAGGATCCCGAAAACAAGTCGCTGGTTCCCGTATACGAATTCAAGCCGTTCAGAGATTACTTCCTGACATGGTTCCCGGAAGGCTGCACCGACTCCGAATACATCGTTGCTCAGTACGACGGCGCCGTTGCTTACATGGACACCTGCATTCAGCAGATTCTCAACCGTCTCGAGTCGCTGGGTCTTGAGGAGGACACGCTGGTTGTATTCACCTCCGACCACGGTGAAACCCTTTACGATCATGACTGCTACTTTGACCATCACGGTCTTTACGATTGTACTCTTACCGTTCCGCTGGCATTCCGTTACAAAGGAAAGCTCGCCAACGGCGAAAGACTGAACGGCAAGAGATTTGTGGATTTCGTTCAGCCCAAGGATATCGTTCCCACAATCCTTGACATTCTCGACATCAAAACCGACATCGCGTTTGACGGCCGCAACCTTATGGCACTGTACCGCGGCGAGGAATTTGTTCAGGAAAGCGAAATGTACATTACAGAGGCTACCTGGATGAGAAAGCACGGCTGGCGTACCCCCGAATGGAAGCTTATCCGCGCTCTTGAGCCCGACTTCCACTTCAAGCCCGCAGTTGAGCTTTACAACCTCATTGCCGACCCTGAGGAATATGACAACGTGGCCGACAAGTACCCCGAGGTTGTCGAATGCCTCACCAAGCGCATGGAAAACCATATTGCAAAGCGCGAAAAGGAAAGCGGCAATATCGACCCGATTTACACCAATGTCAACTGGCACGGCTTCAACGAACTCAACAGAGGCTTCGTAAGCAGCGAAGAAGCATACAGCATGATGCATATAGGCGACCCCGAAGCAGCTAAAAAGCTTACCGAAACCCTCAACAATATGGGTGTAAAGGACTAAATTAACTAATATCAAGGCTTGCTCGGAGCATTTCCGAGCAAGCACCTTAGAAAGGTAATTCAATATGTTACGTGTATGTGTTATCGGCATGGGACATATCGGAAATACTCATGCCTGGGCTTACAGCGAAAATCCCGATGCCGAGCTTGTCGGCGTATGCGATATACGACAGGATCGTGCCGAAGCGGCAGGTAAGAAATTCAATGTGCCCTACTATTTGGACGCGCAGGAAATGCTCAAGGCTTTAAAGCCCGACATTTGCAGTGTCACCACCGGTGGTACCGAATACAGCTCGGATCACTTTGTTCCGACAATGCAAGCGTTGGAGGCGGGTTGTCACGTTTTGTGTGAAAAGCCCATTTCCAATGACCTGAACAACGCCAGAACAATGGTGGAAACCGCCAAAAAGCTGGATCGTTGCTTTGCAATCGACATGAACCACCGTTTCACCGAAGCGGCTTATCATGCAAAGCAGTGGCAAAACGAAGGCAGAATCGGCGAGCTTTTGTTCTGCAACATGGCTCTGTGGATCGGAAAGCCCGGTGAATTCGACAGCGAATACTATCACCTCAAGGCTCTCAATCCGCACAGTGTCGATATTATGCGTCACTTTATGGGCGACGTTGACGAGGTAACCTGCTATGCCATGAAGGCTTCGGGACGCAATATTTATTCCACCGCCTCCATAAACATGAAATTCAAATGCGGCGCCGTAGGACATCTGACAAGCTCGTACGACATTGCCCGCGGTCATCCGATGGAGCGCTGCGAGGTTGCCGGAACCAAAGGACGCCTTATATTCGAGGATATGTGGCGCGAGGCTACCCTCTACCCTGCCGGAGATCCCGTAAAGCAGGTTTACACCAACCCCGTTTTCGGCGGTCATCGCGATTTCAGCGATACTTTCAGAAACCGTATTTTTGCTTGGGTTGAGCAAATCAAAAACGGCGCAAAGCCGGAGGAAATCAACGGCTCCGGCCTGGACGGACTCAAGGCTCAGACTGTTATTCACTCCGCAATCGAGTCCTTGCGCGCAGGCGGCAAACCCATCAAAGTCGATGAATGTACTTTCATGAGGTAACGTTTCCTCTGCGGAAATCTTATTATTATGAATAATTCCAAGAATTCCATCCCGTACAGAATAATTTCCGGTGCCGAAACCTTTGATTTGGACGGCATAAACATCAAGATAAATAAAGCCACTCAGTCGAGAATGGAATTTCATAAGCATGATTTTTTCGAATTTGTTTATGTCGAAAAAGGCTTTATCGTGCATAATCACAACGGTAAAACACATATCTTGACCGCCGGTGATGTATTATGTATAATTCCGGGACAGGTTCACTCGTACACAATGGCGTACGAAGCGACAATTTACAATATTCTGTTCAGCAAGGAAGAGCTCAGCTCTTTTGTCGATGAAATTTCGTCGATAGGCATTATGAGGGAGATTTTCGGCTTTTGCACCGATTCTTTACCGATTGTTAAGCTGAGTATTCCTCAGCGTCACGATATAAATCTCCTTATGACAAAAATGTGCGATGAGCAAAAGGTCGGCTCAAGCGGCTGGAAATCAATGATGCGCGTTTACATTGTCGAATTTTTGATTTTCTTTGCCCGTGCCTACGCAATGGCTGAGCATGAAAAGGCCGTAAATACCACCGACGGTGCGGTATATTACGGATATATCCTCAAAACTCTCAAGTTTATCGAGGAAAATTTCAAGGATGATATAACCAGCGTGGAAATTGCCGCAAACGTCGGCATTTCCTCTGACTATATCACAAAGCAGTTTAAAAAGGAGCTTGAAATAACTCCGCTCGAATATCTGCGAAAATATCGCATAGCAAAAGCCATCGAGCTTATCAAGACCACCGATATGTCCATTTCGGATATTTCGACAGCCTGCGGCTTTAACGATTTGAGCCTTTTTTCACGAGTTTTCAAGCAAACCTTTGGGCTTACCCCGCGTGATTTCAAAAAAGAAATTCAAAATTAATATGTTTTATTTAATTTGAAAGGAGCAACCACTATGGCAAATTCACCTCTTAAGGTCGGCGTAGTAGGTATGTGCGGTATCGGAAACACCCATTCCAAGGCATAT
>CAYWMF010000043.1:0-8397 GCA_964459175.1 uncultured Oscillospiraceae bacterium | reverse complement strand
GTTTATCGGCGTTGACGAGGGTTACGCCGTGCCGATTTTTTTGCAAATAATTATAATCGAAACGGCGATTGACGGCCTAAAGCTGGCGTCAATGAATTCGCCGTCCCAGCTTCAAAGCGCAATGAGTATTGTCGGCGGCTTGATTTTGGGCGAATTCGCCGTTAAAAGCGGCTGGTTTGTGCCGCAGGTTATACTTTATACCGCCTTTTCGGCCATTGCAACCTTTTCGCCCATGAATTACGAACTGGGCTATTGCTTTAAATTCATGCGAATTTCAATGGTTCTTTTTACGTGGCTTTTCGGCGTGTGGGGCTTTATCTGCGCTCTTGCGGCATGGCTGGTTATTTTGGCGCTGAACAAAACAGCCGACGGCAAAAGCTGTCTTTATCCGTTTGTGCCGCTTGACATAAGCGGTATTAAAAAAATTTTTGTTCGCGGCTTCGAGGGCAGGGAGCAGCGTTAGCTGAGCCCCATATTACGGCGAACGCGCTTCTCGATTATGCCGAAAATCAGCTTGTCGAACACTATTCCGATGAACATTATTACCAGCATTACGCCCATTACCTGACTCATATCCGAAAGCTCGCGCCCCATCGTCATAAGGTATCCGAGACCTATGGAGGCGTTGAGAACCTCGCTTGCCATCAGCGCGCGCCAAGCGAACGCCCATGCTTGCCGCAGACCGTTTATAATGCTGGGCAGGGCGGCGGGAATTATTATTTTCGTCGCCGTTGTCCAAGGACCGCAGGACATGGTTTTGGCACCCTTGACGTAAATCGGATTTATGCTTTTTATGCCCGAATCCAGCGATAACGCCAGCGAAAATGCCGAGCCCAACACGATTACGAATATAATTGCCGAATCATTTATGCCGCACCAGAGTATTGCAAACGGCAGCCAGCATACATTGGGCAAAGCCTGCGTTCCGGCCAAAAGCGAGCGCATGTCGTCATAGAAAAATTTGCTTTTTATAAGAATCAGCGACATCAGAATTCCGACTGCGACCGAGATAAAAAAGCCGGTAAACAGGCGCGAAAGGCTTATTCCGACGGCGCGCGGCAAAACTCCGCTGGCGCACAGCGCGATAAGCTTTTTGAGCACCTGAACGGGCGAGGCAAACATGTACGGCCGCATCAGGTGGGTAAGGTCAACGAAAATATATGAAACAAGCTGCCAAATTCCGATGAGTATTATGTAAAAGGCTATTGTTTTAAGCACCTTTTTTAATTTATTTTCTTGCATTTGAACACCCATTTATAATACCTTTTATCGTGCTTACATATTCGAGCAGGCTGTCGTCCACACAACGCGGGTAGGGTAGGGCTATATCGACGGATTTTTTGAGGTTGTCGGGCGAAAAGCCCAGCACAATCACGCGGTTTGAAAGCAATACCGCCTCTTCCACGTCATGCGTGATGAACAAAATTGTCTTTTTCGTAAGTTGCCAAATTTTCAGTACCTCATCGTGGAGAATACTGCGTGTCTGCGTGTCGACCGCCACAAAGGGCTCGTCCATCAGCAGTACATCCGATTCCAGCGCCAAAGCGCGTGCGATGGAAATGCGCTGGCGCATACCGCCGGAAAGCTGGTGAATGCGGTAATCCTTGAATTTTGACAGGTTGACCATATCAAGGTAGTAAAGCGCCTTTTCAACAGCCTCTTTTTCGGGGACGCCCTTTATTTTCAGCCCGAAGGTCATGTTTTGCAGTACGTTGAGCCACGGAAAAAGCGAGCTTTCCTGAAATACCATCGCGAATTCGCGACAGGGATTCAATATCGGCTTGTTGTTCCAGTATACCGCGCCGCTTGTGGGTTTGCCGAGACCGGCAATGATATTTATAAGCGTCGATTTGCCGCAGCCCGACGGGCCGACAATGCTGACAAATTCACCGTCGGCAATTTCCAGCGACACATTGTCGAGTACAGAGCCGTTACCGTTGGGGTATTTTGCGCTATCCGCATAGCGGCACGAAACATTATCAATTTTCAGCATAACAACTACTCCGCAAGAATTTTGTCCAGTATTGAGGTATCGATAAGCGACGAAAAATCCGTGGGTACGCTCATATATCCGAGCTTTTCGTAGGCCATGGTGAAGCTGTTCAGGCAGTCCTTGTACGGGTCAACCGTTACAAGCATTCTGCCGAAGGATTTTTTCACCGTCTCCTCCGACATGCGGCTTCCGGTCATTGCCTCGATTTGATTTACGGCCGCAAGTGCTGCCTCGTCCTTATTTTCGTTTATATAATTCGTCAGGCGAATATGCTCCCGCAAAAAGGCTTCAACCTTGTCGGGGTGCTTTTCGAGAAACTTTGCGTTCACCGCTATGACTGCGGTTGCATAGCTGCCACCGTCGTAAATATCGTCGTAATCCAAAAGCAGATTTGCGCCGACCTCTTCAATGAGTCTGGTTCCCCAAGGCTCGGGCACAAAGGCCGCATCAATATCGCCGCGATCCAGCAAAAGCTTGATATTCGGGTTTTCCGACGCCAAAATTTCCACCGTGCCGCCGCTGTTTTTGTCCTTAAGTCCGACGCCGTCCAAAATATCGCGCAGCAAAATATCCTGCGTGTTGCCGAACTGCGGTACGGCGATTTTCTTGCCGTCCAGCTCGCTTATATCGCCTAAAGCAAGCTCACGCCGCGTTACCAAAAGCGAGCCCGCACCGGTTGCACCGGCGATGATTTTGATTTCTCCGCCGGATTTTGAATAGCCGTTTATGGCGGGCAGAGGGCCGATATAGCCTATGTCAACCTCGCCGGCGAACATCGCCTCGATTTCCGACGGGCCGGCGTTAAAGGTAAGCCATTTTACCTTGCATTCTTCGCCCATTGCCGCTTCAAAGCTGCCGCTTGCCATGCCGACAAGCGCCTGTGAATGAGTTATATTCGGAAAGCAGGCTATTCGAATGCTGCCGTCGTCGGCGTTTTGACAAGCACAAAGGCAAATAAGTACCGAAAGCAATATGAACGGTAAAATAAATTTTTTCATATAAAATTACTCCGTTAAATATTCTACGTTTGCATTATACATTATTAACGGCGGAATGTCAAGCAAATAGCCAATAATCAAAACGATTTTTGACAAAAAGCGAAAAAAATTTATAAATTTTTCAGTGCCTTTCGGTATTCCGTCGGGGAAATGCCCAGCTTTCGCTTGAACATTTTCGAAAACATCAAAGGGTCCGAATAGCCGACGGAATAGGCAATATTGCTTATGCTGAGCTCCTTTTCGTGCAAAAACTCGCAGGCCTTTTTCATACGGTAGTCGATTATATATTCCTTGGGCGATACCCCGCAGGCGTCCTTGAAAATTTTGTGCAGATATTTGCGGTTTATCCCGACGTAAAGCGCCAAATCGGAAACGCTGAAGGTGTCGCTGAAATGGTTTTTGATAAACCGTACCGACGATGAAAAATAGGTGGTTTCGCTTTCGGTAACTTCACTGCGGCTTTGCAGAATCAGCGATATAAATTCGTACAGCATGGAGACAAAATGCAGGTTGTCGGTCTTGCTTTCACTTCGTTCGTGCGGCATACCGCGCAGAACCGCCAATATTTTCGTCGGGTCGGACAGCTCGATTACAGGGTTGGCGATGCTTATGCCGGCACCGGCTAACAGCTCGTAGGCCTCGTCACTCGAAAAGCTGACCCAGCAGTAATGCCAAGGATCCTCCTTGTCGGCTTGATATTTTACCAGCGTGTGCGGAAAGACAAAAAACATGTTGCCGGCCTTGAGCTTGTATTTGTTCGAGCCGCAATGAAAGGTGCCCTTGCCGGAAATTATGTAATGGACAAGTATATACGAGCGTATGCCCGGACCCCAGGTGTGCTTCGGCTTGCACTGCTCTTCGCCGGAAGAAAGCGGGTAAAGCTCGCGGTGTGCGGTGCTTTCGGATTTAAACTGTGTTTCACAAGGGTTGTACATGAGCGATACCTCCGGGTGGCTAAATGTGTTCTGAGGACATTATACCATATATATGCGACAAAAAGCAATGTACATTTTGTTAAAAAAGTGATATTATATAAGCACATAACAAAAATACTCTCAGGAGGAATATTAAAATGAAAAAGTTTGCATTTATCGGCGGCGGAAGCTTCGGCTTTACACGCACCCTCGTACGCGATATTCTGACCTTCCCGGCGTTTCAGGATGCCGAAATAGCGCTTATGGATATCGACCCCGAAAGACTTGATTACATAAAGCGCGCCTGCGATAAAATTGTCGAAAAGGGCAATTACCCCGCAAAGGTTACGGCAACTACCGACAGAGTGGAGGCGCTCAAAAACGCCGACGGCGTTTTGTGCACGATCTTGGCAGGCGATGTAGACGTATGGAAATACGATATTACCATTCCCAAGAAATACGGCGTAGACATTAACGTAGGCGATACCAGAGGCCCGTCCGGTATTTTCAGAGCGCTCAGAACCATTCCGGTAATGCTGGATATTTGCGCGGATATCGAAAAATATTGCCCCAACGCGGTGTTCCTCAATTACACCAACCCCATGGCTATGCTGTGCCGCGCTATGCAGGAAAAATACCCCAACCTTAAAATCACCGGTCTGTGCCACAGTGTACAGGGCACGGCGGCTATGCTGGCTCAATGGGTCGGCGCCGATCCCAAGGATGTCACTTACACCTGCGCCGGCGTTAACCACCAGGCGTTCTATCTTGATTTGAAGTGGAATGGCAAGGATATGTATCCTTTGCTCCGCGAGGCTATGAAAAAGCCCGAAATACTCAATGCCGAGCAGGTCAGAAACAACATGTTCCTCAACCTCGACTATTATGTTACCGAATCCAGTGGTCACAACAGCGAATATGTTGCATGGTACCGCAAGCGTGATGACCTTATTGCAAAATATTGCACCGACGGCACCAACTGGAACCCCGGCGCATACGCTTATATACTCAACACCTACACCGAGCGCAAGGATACCTGGCGCGACGAAATCCACAAATTCTTAGATGATCCCGAGATCGATATTAACAGAGGCCAGGAATACGCTTCGTATATCTTCAACGCCGTATTCGGCGATAACACCATTTTCAAGTTCAACGGAAACGTGCGAAACTACGGTCTTATCGACAATCTGCCGCGCGGCTGCTGTGTCGAGGTACCGGTTGTTGCAAGCAAGGATAAGCTGGAGGCTGTCGCTGTCGGTGAGCTGCCGGATCAGCTGGCTTGCCTTATAAACACTACCGCCCGCATCGAGGAAATGGCGGTTAAAGCGGCGCTTGAGGGCGACCCGCACAAGGTATTCCATGCCTGCGCGTTCGACCCGCTGACAAGCGCGGTGCTGTCGCTTGACGAAATTCAGGCAATGGTAACCGAAATGCTGGAGCAGAACAAGGATTATCTGCCGCAGTTTAAGCATCTGAACTGATTGTAAAATATAGGCTTGTCGAGAAATTCGCATTTTGTCGTCAGGCTCGCCGCTCGCGGAATAAAATGCATAATTGAGGTCACCGTTGGGCGCTATGGGCAACATTTTCAAATACTTTGTGTCGGCAGAATACCGACGGACGAGGCGGACAAAGTGCAGAGGGCTCTTGCAATCTGAATATAAACAAAAACAAAACGCGGTTCTTCGATTACCGAAGAACCGCGCTTTTTAGTAATTATTTTTCAATATTACTGTTGCTTCATAGCAGCAAAGCACTCGCTGCAGTATACCGGACGATCATCGCTCGGCTGGAAAGGAACTTTAGCTTCTTTTCCGCAATTTGCGCAAGTGGTGGTGAACAGTTCTTTCTGAGCTCTGCCGGCTGCTTTTCTTGCGTCTCTGCAAGCTTTGCATCTCTGGGGCTCGTTCTGGAATCCTTTTTCAGCGTAGAATTCCTGTTCGCCTGCGGTGAATACAAATTCGTTGCCGCAGTCTTTGCATACTAAGGTCTTGTCTTCGTACATGATTTACCTCGCTTGGTTTAAAATAATTTTTTATTTGCCCTTGGACGGAGTCACACCGACATCTAAGTACATTGTACAACGCTCTTAAATTAAGCTACACGGGCATATTATTCAGCCCTTCAGCGCTTTAAGCTTGCGGCGTATACGCTGAATGGCATTATCAACTGATTTTTCGCTCTTTCCCAAAGCTTCGGCAATTTCGGCATAGGCGGCACCGTTAAGGTACATGCCCAAAACGCGCCGCTCGAGAGGGGAGAGCAGTCCGTCTATTTTCTCCATGAGCATTTCAAGGCTTTCCTTGCCGATAAGCTCTGTTTCCGGCGAGGAGGAATTTATTATATCGAAATCCTCATCCGAAAGAGAAAACAGCATGCTTTGCGGTATATTGCTTTTTGCACTCGACTTTCTCAAATAGGACATAACCGAGCTTTTTATGCAAATATACGCATAGGTCGAAAAAGAAGAATAGCGGCTGTCATAGGTCATTACGGCTTTGAACAGCCCCATTTGCGCTTCCTGAAACAGATCGTCGTAATCACTGCCCGAAAAGCCGCAGGTGCTTATGATGCTGTGGAGCATATCGGAATACAAATCCGCAATGTGGCGAAAAGCGTTCCGGTCGGTATGACGGGTTCTGTCGATGAGCTGTGTGATATTCTCGTCGTTACGGTATTCCGGCATAGCCAAACTCCCTGCTTCTTCATTCGTCTATGATACATTATATCATTTATTTTCAAAAAGTCAATAGTTTTTGGTAAAATATCATAAAAAGTTTTTTTATTTTCGAAATAAAACGAATAATTTGGCGGAAAAACCGCGAAACGCAGTTTCTCCGCCGTGTTGATTTTGTTAATTATTCGCAAAAGTTTACAGTTTGTGCCAGTCTGTCCGACTCGAAGCAAGCCTCCATAACCTTCATTACACGTCTCATCTGCGGGTGAGTTACCAGCTGTTCCGCCTTGCCGTCTATGGCCAGACAGAAGTTTCTGTAATAGTCGTGTACGTCGGAAGCCGGCTTGTCAAGCTGATATTCGTCCACGGTTATGCTGTCGCGCGGCGCCATTGTCTTGGTAAGACCGGCCGCGGTTTCAACCGGAACGACCTCGCTCTCATGCCAGTATTTGCATTTTACAACCTTGCAGTTCTCTCGCCAGTCGGTGATCATTGCGGATCCCTTTTCGGCTCTCATGTAAAATCTCGGCATAGCGATAAAATTGTAGGTGCCGACCTCGATAAACGCATTTTTACCGCCCTCGAAGTAGATGTTCAGCTTGAAGCCGTCGTCAACCTCTTTGTTGGTGATATGGTCGAAGGTGCAGTTGATTCTCTCGATTTTTTCATCGAAAATCCGGAGTATCTGGTCGATAAGATGAACGCCCCAGTCCAAAACCATACCGCCGCCGTGCGCCTTTTCGCCGCGCCAGTCGCTGGGTATGCCGCGCGAACCGTGAATGCGGGATTCAATGTTGATAACCTCGCCCAGCTCGCCGCTTTCCTTGAGCTGCTTCATGGCAAGAAAGTCAACGTCAAAGCGTCTGTTCTGATGGACGGCGAATTTTTTGCCGCTTTTTTCAGCCGCCGCGATCATTTTGTCCAGCTCGCCGAGGTTCATGGCAACCGGCTTTTCGCAAATTACGTTTTTGCCGGCCTCCAGCGCCTTAATTACAACCTCCATGTGCGAATCGTTGGGAATCGCAACGGTTACAAGATCTACCTTTTCGTCCGAAAGCACTGCTTCCAGTGAATCGTAAGCGAAAATGCCGCGCTCTCTCGCAAGAGCGGATTTTTGCGGATTAATATCGTATATTCCCGCAAGATTTACCACGTCGCTTTTCAAAGCGTGCTGAGTGTGCCAGCCGCCCATTCCGCCGTAGCCGATGACAACCAAATTTTTTTTCATGATTCAATCTCCCCAAGCTTATAAAAAGCTTTTATATCATTTTTCAAAAAGATTGTACCATAAACCGCGATAAAAGTCAAGTGCTATATCGTCGAAAAATAAAAATTTTATGCTATGCGCATAACCGCGACGCTCATATCGTCGCCGCGCGCGCACCTTTCGCAGGCGCCGGACAGAATTTTGTTTGCCATAGCATCGGGATTGCCCTCTAATTCGTATGTGAACAACTCCATCAGCCATGGCGCGATTTCGCCGTTTTCGATAATGCCGTCGGACAGCATTACGATAATGTCGTTTTTCTCAAGTTTCATGGTGGTTTTTTCGGCGGTCATACTGTAAAGCACACCGGCGGGAGGGGTATTTGACGAAATTTTGTGCAGCTTGCCGCCGCGTATCACAAATGCCGGCGCCGCGCCCGCTTTGATGAACGAAGCGGTGCTTTCCATTTTGTCGATTTCCAAAAGGTCGATTGTGGAAAAGCATTCGTTTTCTTTGGAAATCAAAAAATTGTTCAGCATTTCTATGGTTATGTCCTCGGGCGATGATGAGCTTATCAGCTTTTCGATGAAGCTGCTGGCTGTTCG
>CAYWMF010000042.1:0-8472 GCA_964459175.1 uncultured Oscillospiraceae bacterium | reverse complement strand
ATTCGTCAATAGCTGTGTATTGATAGAATTTCTGACCTTTTGCATTTCCTACAATTTATTTTGTGATGCCAAATGCGTTTATATTTGTTGCAATGCTGTACTGTCCTCCAAGCGCTTGAGTGAGGATTGAAAATATTTTTTAAATTTTTGTGCTGTCTACTTGATTTTATTCGCTTTTCCGATTATAATATATAATGAATTATTGTGCATGGCAGCAGCTAAAACAAAAGGCTATATTATTGACTTAAAGCGACAGCTTTGAAATAACAGGAAAGAAGCATGCTTGAAACAATAAGCTTAGAGCGTGGAATTAAAACGACGAAATTGAAAGGAATGGGAGATTTTGCTGAAGTATTTATCTGTTACCCAAACCGCCGAAAAGTGGGGAATTTCCACGCGGCGTATACAGATATTGTGCAATGAACAGCGCATACCGGGCGCGGTGCGAATAGGGTATACGTGGGCGATTCCCGAGGACGAGCCTAAGCCCGCGGACGCACGGATTAAAAGCGGAAAGTATATCAAAAAATCGACAGACAGTGAGACGTGACAATCCGTAAAAAAGCCGCACAAAGCGTTTTTGCGGCGGTGAAAGGAATTTGAAATATGGGAAAAATCATATCTGCGCGGGTCTTTTCGGACTGTAACGCCTATGGCTTGTTAAGACCGGTAATATATTGCTGTCCGTGCAATGCGGTTGACGCAGCTGTGCCGATAAATTTGCCGCTGGCCGAAAAGCTGAGCAAATGCAGACCTGACAGAAGAACGATGAGAATAGAAAAATTTTTCAATGAAATTTTGGCCGGGCTACCGAATAACGCGATTATCAAGGATTTCGATGTAATGTTTAATCCGAAATACAAGGTTGACGTATTGCGGATAATGATTGCCGCATGCAAAAATAAGCCGTTCAGTGTTTTGTGGTCGGGAAGATTCGAAGACGGGAAGCTGTTTTATGCCGAAGACGGCTGTGCTGACTTTAAGGCGTTCAGCGTGGAAGACTACGATGTGACCTGCATAGTTTAAGGAGGAACTTGAAATGAAATATTCTGAGCTGATAAGCTTTAATCCGATTGAAGATGTTATACAGCTTGTAGCGGCGGGAAGCGATGACAAGGCGCGCGAGTATGTCAAAAGCTACGTTATGTCCGATGCGATGGCGGATTCGATGCAGGCCCCGCTGATTGACCAGCTTCAAATGGATGAGGTTGTCGATAACAAGGGCGTTTTGATAGTCGGTAACTACGGAACCGGTAAATCGCACCTGATGTCCGTCATTTCGGCGATTGCGACGGACGCGGACAACCTGCAATATTTGCAGAATAAAAAATTCGCTTGCCAAATGGAGCCTATTGCCGGTAAATTTGAGGTTTTACGCATTGAAATCGGCGGTGTGGTTATGCCGTTGTACGATGTTATCATGGGCTATGTGCAGGACGATTTCGACATCCGCGGCATTGCTTTCGAGCTGCCGTCATACGGCGATGTAAAAAGCCTGAAAACAGTTATTAGAGATATGATGATGGCCTTTTCCGAAAAGTACCCCGACAAGGGATATTTGATTGTTGTAGATGAGTTTTTGTCATATCTGTCCTCACGCGACGAGCGGGAAATTGTTCTTGACCTTGAATTTTTCCGCGCGCTTGGCGAGATGTGCTCAAAATCAAAATTGCGCGTTATTTTCGGTATGCAGGAAAAGATTTTTGATAATCCGCGCTTCGGCTTTGTTGCCGAAACGCTCAGGCATGTCAGTGACCGCTTTACTCAGCTTATAATCACCAAAGAGGCGACCTCTTATGTCGTGTCGGAACGAATTTTGAAAAAGACGCCGGAGCAAAAGGCATTGATTCGCAAGCATTTGGAGCGCTTTTGCGGACTGTATACCGGCATGGCATCAAGGCTTGAGGAATTTGTGGAGCTTTTTCCGATTCATCCGTCATATATTGATGTATTCAATAAAATTTATTTGATAGAAAATCGCCACATTTTGAAAAACATTTCGGTAACCATCAAAGAAATTTTCGATACCGAGCTCCCCGAAAATGCGCCCGGAATTATTTCGTTCGACAACTATTGGCCGGCAATTAAATCTAACGGACTTTTGAAAAGCGACGCGACCATAAGTCGTGTTGTCAACGCCAGCCGCCAGTTGGAGGATATTATCAACCGCGCTTTTCCAAAGGCCGCGTACAAGCCGTTAGCTATAAAGATTATTTACGCGCTCAGCGTTCACCGTCTCACCACCGGCGGACTGAATGTGCAGTTCGGTCTGACGGCTGAAAATATGAAGGACGAGCTTTGCCTGTATTTGCCTATGCCGGAGCAGGATTCGGGCTTTTTGCTGTCGCTTGTCAAGACGGTACTGCGCGATATTATGACTACTGTTTCGGGGCAGTTTATTATTTACAACGACGCCAACAATCAATATTACATAGACGTTGACAAAATAGTGGATTATGATGAAAAAATCAAGCAAAAGGCTTCGATTTTGGCGGAGGGCGAGCTGAATCGTTATTTTTACGATGTGGTGTACCGCTGTCTCGAGTGGGACGCCAAGCAGTACGTTACCGGCTTTAATATTTACGAATACGACCTGAATTGGGAGTCGCACAACATGTTTCGCGAGGGCTATCTGTTTATGGGGCTTCCGGGAGAGCGCAGTACAGCCCAGCCGGAGCGCGATTTCTGCATATACATAATGCCTTTGCAGGAGGATAACTGCGGTTGTTCGAATAAGCTTCGCGATGAAATATATTTTTATTTTAAATCTACCGATGAGTTCCGCGAGGCAATCGGCTTGTATGCCGCGGCGCAGAGCCTTGCCAAAATCAGCGAGGGCAAGGATAAGGACGCATACCTTAATAAGGCCAATGTTTTGCGAAAAGGGCTCGTAAAATATCTGAGTGAAAACAAAAACAGCTGTTTTGATGTCATGTACATGGGGCAAAGACGCCGAATTATCGAAATTTTGAAGGATCACTACAGCGGCGATATGACCTTCAAGGACACTGTGGATCTTGCGGCTTCGATTTGCTTTGACGAGTATTTTTGCGGTAAATATCCCGACTATCCGATTATGAAAATCAAAATAACCCGCCGCAATATGGCGGAATGCGTACGTGCGGCGTTTGACCATTTTGCAGGCAAAAAGACACAGCAATCGTCACAAATGCTGAGAAGCTTTGACCTTTTGGACGGCGATAAAATCAGCGTCGAGGGTTCGAAATACGCGGCCTACTATATTGACCTGATACGCAAGCTGCCGCCGCAGGGAGTTTTAAATTATTCCGATATATTCGAGCCGCATTTTATGGAAACCTTTACAGACAAAAAATTCAAGCTGGAGTTTACTTTCACGCCTATCATATTTCTGGCGATGGTATACGGCGGTTACGCGGTTATTACGACAACCGACGGAAAGACCGTCACTGCCTCCAACCTCGAGCAGATTCCGAAAATCGGCGCCGCGGATTTGTACGAATTCAAGTATCTCTCAAAGCCGGCTCAGATTTCGGTGGCGGAGCTGAAAAAGCTGTTCGAAATACTTGATATAAACCCCGCACTGCTTGACAATCCGAGCGACCGCGAAAGCGGCGTGGCACAGCTGCTTTCACAAGCGCAAAAGCTGGCAAATTCCGCCGTCGCATATGCAAGCAAGCTGAATAACGGCTTTGATTTGTGGGGCGAGCCTTTGGCAAATGCCGCCGAGTCCGCTTTGCTTCAAAAGGCCTGCACTGTTGTACGCGATGAGTTCAGCAATTATAATGTAAGGTTTAACACCCCCGCAAAGCTCAACAATTTTGCTCTTTCCATGGAGCAGATAGGGGAGCTTGCCGCACAAATTTCGCAAATGAAGAAGATTCCGCAGCTTTTGGATTTCAAGGCCGGCTGTGCGGATATCGTTTCTTATATATCCAATATCGAGTATATTGATTTGGGCGATGGCTTTAAAGCCGAGCTTGACGCCGCAAAGGCCGACTTCCGCTCTGTTCGCGACAGTATAACGGACGGTGCGTTTGGCGAGCCCGCTGCGAAAAAGGTCGAGGCAGTGCTGTCGAAGGTGAAAGAAAAATATATTGATATATACTTCGAAAGCCACAAAAAGAAAAGACTTGACATTAAAGAGGCTCAGCGCATATCAAAGCTTCGCGACGGTGCGGTGCTCGGTGGGCTTCGCAAGCTTAGCTCTGTCGAAATTTTGTCCGCCGCCAAGCTTTTTGATATAGAAAACGAATTATCCGAGCTCAAGGTTTGCTACGAGCTGACACCGGAAGAGCTGAAAGTTATGCACGTTTGCCCACATTGCCACTATCGCCTTGACGAAAAATCCAAAAATGTTTGCGGCATGGCGGAAAATCTTGAAAGCCGTATCGAGGCGCTGTCGGCCGAGTGGACAAAAACCTTGCTTGACACAATATCCGATCCTATTGTGACCGAGCAAATGAGGTTTTTACCTGCCCAACAGCGGCAAAGCGTTGACAAGTTTATTTCCGACGTCAGACTGCCGGAGCATATTGACGACCGGTTTGTCGAGGCTATCAATGCATTGCTAAAGGGCTTTGAACCGGTGATTATTGATATCGACGACCTGACAACCAAGCTTGAACAGCTTCCGCCGATGGATGTGACGGCGTTCAAGGCAAGGGTAGGTGAGCTGATTTCTTGCTACACCGAGGGCAAGGACGGCGATAAACTGCGTATTATAGTCAAACGCAGAAAAGGTGAGGCTTAAATGGAAAAAAGAAAATTGACCAAACAGGATATTGACAAGGTGCGCGGCATCGAGGGCTTTCCGTGCGGAAGCGACGAGGACATAATTTCGCTTTCGTATGCGCCCTACTACACGGCTTGCCCGAATCCTTTTATCGAAGAGTTTATCGGTGAAAACGGTACACCGTATGATGAAGCGACGGATAATTATCGCCGTGAGCCGTTTGCCGCAGACGTCAGCGAGGGCAAAAGCGATCCGATATACACCGCACACAGCTATCACACAAAGGTTCCGCACCGTGCAATTATGCGCTATATCGAGCATTACACCGAGCCGGGAGATTTGATTTTCGACGGCTTTTCCGGCACAGGCATGACCGGAGTAGCGGCTGAAAGGGTCGGCGATACGATTAATATGTTCGACGATACGGCTTCCGGGCACCGAAATGCCATTATCTGTGATTTGTCGCCTGCCGCAACCTACATTTCAAGCCGCTACAATCTGCCGTGGGATTCCGCCGAATTTAAGCGTACTGCGGAGCAAATCGTCCAAAAGCTTCGCGATCACTGTAAGTGGATGTTCAAAACAAAGCATACCGCCGTGCAGGACTATCCGTCGTTTGTCGAAACCGACGGATACGGTGAAATCGACTATACCGTGTGGTCGGATGTGTTTATTTGCCCAAACTGCGGAAGTGAAATTGTTTATTGGGAAGCGGCGGTTGATTTCGAAAAGCATACCACCGAGGATAAATTCAACTGCCCGCACTGCGCCGCGCTGTTGAAAAAGCGCGATTGCAAGCGCGCACAGCAGATTTTTTTTGACAGTAGGCTGAATAGGCAGTCAAGCATTGCAAAGCAGGTTCCGGTGCGGATTAATTATTGCTATGCGGGAAAAAGGTATTCCAAGGCGCCCGATGCGGAGGATCTCGAAATTCTCGAAAAAATCGAGGCGACGGAAATTCCGTTTTGGTATCCGACTGACCCGCTGCCCAACGGCTACAACACCGAACAGCCGATAAGGTCGCACGGAGTAACAAACATACATTACTTTTTCACAAAGCGTGTTTTGTACGAGCTGGCCTTTGTTTATAATGAGATTGACAAGGTTGAGGACTGCGATATTCGCAATTCTCTTATGAGCCTGCTGACAGGCATATTAAACCGCAACGCCTATAAATGCAACCGATTTGTGATTAACAAATATAACCCGAACGGAAGAATAAACGGACCGAAATCCGGAACGCTTTATATACCGTCGTTGGTTGTCGAGCAGAATATTGCTGATTTGCTGGAATATAAAATCCCGCAGCTTATGGACATGTTTTGCTCAAAAAAGAAAAACGTATTGATTTCAACCCAGTCATCAACCGATTTGCCGCAGATACCGGATAATTCCATTGATTATATTTTCACCGATCCGCCGTTCGGCGATAACATAAATTATTCCGAATTGAGCTTTATTTGGGAAGCATGGCTCAAAATCAAAACCGATAATAAGGCCGAGGCGGTTATAAATCCCGTCCAGCAAAAAAATTTGCCCGAATATCAAGGACTCATGACGCGGTGCTTTAAGGAATTTAACCGTATACTTAAGCCTAATCGTTGGATGACGGTTGAATTTCATAATTCAAAAAACGCCGTTTGGAATGCCATTCAGGAGGCACTCCGCAATGCCGGCTTTGTCATTGCGGATGTGCGAACGCTGGACAAAAAGCGCGCCAGTCTGCACCAGCTTGTTGCTTCGTCCGCCGTTCAGCAGGATTTGGCAATAACCGCGTACAAGCCGTCGGAAAAATTCAGAAAGGAATTTGTTCGCTATGCCGGTACCGAGGGTGTTGTGTGGGAATTTGTCCGCCAGCATCTTTCAAACCTTCCGGTTGTCGTGAAAAAGGATGGGCAAATCGAAGCGGTTGCCGAGCGCAGAGCGTTTCTTCTTTGGGACAGAATGGTTGCATACCACATTGTCAACGGAATTACCGTGCCGCTGGATGCATCCGACTTTTATCGCGGATTGGACGAAAAACTGCTTAAGCGCGACGATATGTATTTTTTGCCGGATCAGGTTAACGAATACGACATGGCACGCGCCACCTGCAGGGTTGAAAATGTTCAGCTGTCAATATCGGTGTACGATGAAAAATCGGCTATCGGCTGGCTGTACCAAAAGCTGAGCGACGGCGGCGACGGCCCGAAAACCTATGCGGAGCTTATGCCTAAATTCGTTCAGGAGTTGAAAGCGGTGAACCGCCGCGAAAAAATGCCGGAGCTGATGACTATTTTGGAAGAGAACTTTTTGAAGGACGAAAAGGGCAGATGGTATATTCCCGACCTTTCGAAAAGCGGCGATATTGCCAAGCTTCGCGAAAAAAATCTGCTGAAGGAGTTTCGGCAGTATATGGAATCGAGCGGCAAGCTCAAGGTTTTCCGCTCCGAAGCCGTCAGAGCGGGATTTGCCATGCTTTGGAAAGAAAAGAACTACGCGGCAATTGTCGCGGTTGCCGAAAGATTGCCGGAGGAAACCGTCCGCGAGGACGCAAATCTGCTGATGTACTATGATATAAGCCTGAGCAGAATATAAATTTTAATTATCGTAAGCCTGGAGGTGCGGCAGATGTTCGCCGATTATGTATTTGAAAAATCTACTGCGCGGTATGCGGATAAAATATTGCTTTTGGACGATGCGGAGCTTAATGCCAAAGCCGATTATTTGTCGGCGTTCTCCGCGCACGGATTTGAAGCCGTGATATATATCGACGATCTTGATTTCAGAATTAAGTACGAAAAAAAGTTGGATACCGCGGGCGTAAAGCTGGCGGTAGTGGCGCACAGTGATATGTATATCCCTTACGATATTTTAAAAAAGCTGTCGGTTTACACCGTTTCGGCGGAAAGCCTGTTTCCACGACTCAATGCGGAAATAATCGGTAAAGCCGATAAGACGGAGCTTGACCTTTTGGCGGCTGTTTGCCCCACAAATTTCGACGACCTGCGCAGTCGCCGTGATACGGAAGCCTTTTTGCGCAGTGTGGTTTATGAAAGTAAAAACGTGAAAGCGTATATCGCCAAAAACGTTGTGCTTCTTATCGAGCGGGCAAAGGCTACCGTGCATTACAGCGACTGGTTTGATATTGCCGAGCAAAAGGCAAGGCTTGATTTACTGGGTGCCGAATATGACATAGAGGCCGACACGCAGGAAATCAATCATCTTTTTTTACAATTTGTGCTTGCGCATTTCGGCAAGCTGTCGCAAAATATCGACAAATCGTCGCCGTTGCTTGTGAGCAAGGCGATGGAGTACATGCACGAGCGCAGCGATAAATTTGTTGTAATTGTTATGGACGGTATGTCCGAGCCGGACTGGCAGGTAATTTCCACTTCGTTTGCATCTATACGATATGAAAAAACGTCGATGTTTGCAATGCTTCCGAGCACAACCTCGATTTCACGCCGATGTCTGCTGTCCGGAAAATATCCGAGTCAGCTGGAGGAGCCGTGGAAGCAGAGTAGAGAGAAGGCGGATTTTATAAATTGCGCAAAAAGCCTCGGCTATTCCGAGGCGCAGATCGGCTATGAGCGGGGCTATGACGCGCAGTTCGGCGCATTTGTGAGGTGCGGCGCCGTAATTATAAACGATGTGGACGATTTGGTTCATGCGCAAACTCAGGGGCGTGTCGGAATGCTCAACGATGTTAAAGTTATGGCAAATCGCGGCAAACTGCGCGATACGGTCATGCGCTTTTTGAGCGGCGGATATGCTGT
>CAYWMF010000041.1:4143-8484 GCA_964459175.1 uncultured Oscillospiraceae bacterium | reverse complement strand
CACGCTGAACAGCCGCTCGCTTTCAACATAGTAAACGCCGCCCTCCTTGCGAATTTCGATTTTGTCGTCGATAGTCTTGATTTCGGGGACATATTCCGGCTCGTACACCTTTATCGGCGCCAGCTCGGTAAGCTTTTGCGCGGTAAGACGAATAAGCTCGTCAATTCCCTCGCCGGTCGCGGCCGAAATGAACACAACCGGGTAGTCCATGCTCTCGCAGTACTTAACCAGCTCCTCCTTAAGCGCCTCGTCCACGCCGATATCGCATTTGTTGGCGGCAATAATCTGCGGGCGATCGATAAGGCTTTCGCTGTAATTTATAAGCTCGGAATTGATTTTGTCAAGGTCGTCGATCGGGTCGCGCCCCTCGGAGCCCGACATATCCAAAACATGAATAAGCAATCGACAGCGGTCAATATGCCGCAAAAACTCGTGTCCCAAGCCTGCGCCGTCGGCGGCACCCTCGATAAGCCCCGGAATATCGGCCATGACAAAGCCCTTGCCCTCATCGCCGGTCGAAACAACGCCCAGCATTGGCGACAGAGTGGTGAAATGATAATTGGCGATTTTGGGCTTAGCAGAGCTGACCAGCGACAGAATAGTGCTTTTGCCCACATTCGGAAAGCCGACCAGACCTACGTCTGCCAGCATTTTCAGCTCCAACAAAACCTCTTTTTCCTCGCCCGGCAAACCGCTTTTGGCAAAGCGCGGAATTTGGCGTGTGGGGGTTGCAAAATGCCGATTGCCCCAGCCGCCGTTGCCGCCGCGCGCGGCAATAAAACGGCCGTCCTGTGCCATATCGAAAATTATTTTGCCGCTTTCGGGGTCCTTTATAAGTGTTCCGGGCGGAAGCTTTACAATAAGATCCTCGGCGCTTTTGCCGTGGAACTTGGACGGCATACCGTCGCCGCCGTTCTGTGCGATAAACTTGCGGCGATAACGGAACGGCAAAAGAGTGTTTTCGCCGGTGTCAACCTCAAAAACCACATTGCCGCCGCGTCCGCCGTCGCCCCCGTCGGGGCCGCCGCGCGCCACGTATTTTTCGCGGTGGAACGAGACACAGCCGTTGCCGCCGTTGCCCGCTTTAATATAAATTTTTACTTTATCTATAAACATGAATTATTCCTCAACCTTTATAAATGCCGCTTTGGCGTCGTATTTGTACAAGCAAATATCCGTTCCCTGCACACCGTCCCTATTATACGGTTCGGAAATATAAAAATATCCGTCGCCCAATGAAATCAGACCGGTAGAGCCGTGCGGAAAGCGTGAACCGTAGGTGTTTGTTTTTTCGTCATATTCGCCCATCGCCGCAAGCTTCATAACATCGCCCTCATATCCGACGCCCTTAAGCGGTTCGCGCGTAATGCCGTCGGCGTGATTTATCGCAAACATCGAATAGTTCGGGAAGCTCGGCTTTTTGCCGTAGTAAACCGCCGCGAACATATAGCCGGTTGCGGGATCGTACTCGAGATTTTGTATGCCGAAATTGGTATTGCCGGTATACACAAAGTATTTATCGTCGTAATTCTGCGGTCCGGAGGTATGGACATCGTCCTGATTCAGTGGTTTTGCGTATTTTGCCCAGTCGCTTATATCGTAGCGCAGAATTACCTGATGGTCGTTATCCTCGCGATTGACGTCGCTGTAAATGCCATAGGCGGTGTAAAGATACATTTTGCCGTCTCTTTTACCCGGCAGCGGCGCTATGGTCGTGCCGTCGATACCGCTACAGCCCAGGCGATGACCCTCGGCGGAAAAATCGTCGTATACCTCCTTGAGGTACACCGCCGTCATAATTCCGTCCTTCTCGGCGTCCATATCGAGCCGGTCGATTTTGTCAACGTCGAATATCGCGATATAAAAGGCATTGCGGCCGATACTTTTGCCGGTAGCCTTTGCGATGCCCTGTCCGATACAGTCGTTTTTATATTCCAGCGAGCCGTAAACCTTGCCATCGTCGTAATTATAAGCGATACAGCCCAAATGACCCAAAAGACCGTTCACCGAGCCGATTACGTTGCCCCGCATATCGGTTTTGACAAACGAGGTGGTAAACGAAATATACATATATTCGCGTTTTTTATCCACGGCAATGCCCTGCACGTGGCTGTGGCCGAAGCCGGATACATTGATATTGTTAGCGTATTTCATTATTCATATCTCCTTTTCAATATCCGTAAAATTTTGGTTTTTGCCGTCGTATTCGTACAGGCGTATAACCGTTCCGTGCTCTTTTTCCTTTTGATAATGCTCGGAAAAATAGAAATATCCGTCTCCCAACGAAATCATACCGGTCGAACCGTGCGGGAAGCGTATGCCGTGCAGTCCGCTTTTTTCGTCATAATCACCGACTGCCGCAAGCGGCAATTGGCTCATTACTATATTGCTTCCCTTTGGAACGCTGTTTTCAATAGGCGGCACATTGCGGTCGATAACGAACATCGGGTAGTTTGGAAATTCTTCCTTTTTGCCGGGATAAACCGCCGCGAACATATATCCGGTTGCGGGGTCGTATTCGAGATTTTGTATACCGAAGGTAGTATTGCCGGTGTATACAAAATACTTCATGAAGCATTTTTCGGGTCCCGACGTGTGCATATCGTTAAGCATAAGAGGCTTTTCGTATTTTTTCCAGTCGGCAGAGTCATAAACCCAGATATTTTGATAATCGTTGTCATTTCGTGTCGTGTCGCCGTAAGGTCCGCCGCTGACCTGCAAATATCTTTTCGCGTCCTTGGCGGCGCCCGGAAGCGGCGCAAAAGTCATACCGTCGATACCGGTACAGCAAATCAGTCTTTCATCTTTGTAATCGCAAACCACTTCATTAAGGTAAACCGCTGTCATAACACCGTCCTTTTCGGCATCCATGTCCATGCGGTCGATTTTGTCAACATCGAATATTGCGATATAAAACGCATCGTCGCTAACCTTTACACCGGTCGCCGCCTCTATTCCGCGGCCGATAATGTCGTGCTTATATTCGAGCGAACCGTACACGCGGCCGTCGTCATAATTGTAAGCGATACAGCCGAGATGCCCGGCCAAACCCTTAACCGAGCCGATAACATTGCCTCTCACATCAACTTTTACCAAATCCGTGGTAAAAGAGATATAAATATATTCGCGTTTTGCGTCAATGGCTATGCCCTGCACATGTCCGTGACCGAAGCCGGACACATTAATATTGTTAGCGTATTTCATATTAACCTCCGAATTAGTTTATCAGATCAGTTTCAGCAGTTCGTCAAGCTGTTTTTCTTCCGCTTGGGCAACAAAATCCTAAAACGGCACCAAATTACCGTTCACCGCATATTGCTCAAGCGCGGTATAATAATCAAGTCGGCCTGCCGCGTCGATCGAAATCGGCAAAAAATCATTTGCCAAAAGCTGATAATTCATAATAAGCCGTGCCGCCCACCGAAATACCGTCCTCCAAAACGAGCTTGGTTTCCATGAGCGTAAGCGTATTGCCCTCTATCGCCGTGGAATTGTGGGTAAAGCGCAATTCAAAATCCTTCTCGTATGAGCACAGCGTGACAGAGCTTATATTTGATTTATTCCGAATATATCTTTCTTTTTTTCTGAAATTCTTTCAAAATTCACGTTATTCTCCCCGAGCGGTCATAATAAAAATTTTCCTTATATAGTATATCACAAACTTACCGATTTTTCAATATATTTCACATTAAAATCTTGATAAATCTTGACACAAAAGCAAATTAATGCTATACTATAGAAAAATATCAGGAGGATCAAACCATGTTTTTAAAAGCAAAACCGATTTGGCTCAAGAATCTTGAAAATGAAATGAACATACAGGCGCTTTTCACCGCTTCCTTTGCCGCGACAAAGGATGCCGTTGTCAAAATCACCGGTGCGACCGCTTACCGCGTGTATATCAACGGCAAGCTGTTGCATTACGGCCCCGCGCGTACCGCCGGCGGCTATGCACGAATTGATGTTGTGCCGATTGCGCAAAGCATGCTCGCGGCGCAAAACGAAATCAAAATCGAAGCCGTCAACCACTACTGCAATTCCTTTGCATTTGTACGCCAAACAGGCTTTATTCAGGCCGAAATCGAAAGCGACGGCGAAATTCTTGCGGCAACCGGCTTTGATTTTACGGCGTACCGCGTAAACGCAAGGCTTCAAAAGGTTATGCGTTATTCCTATCAGCGTTGCTTCAGCGAGGTATGGAACGCCGAAATCCCCGACGAAAAATACGAAATCGGCTATCCCGATATAAGCATAAAATACCTTGAGCGTCACGCGCCGCTGCCGGATCTTACCGAAACCGTGCTCACCACCGCCGACCAAATCGGCGATTTTACCTATCCC
>CAYWMF010000041.1:0-4133 GCA_964459175.1 uncultured Oscillospiraceae bacterium | reverse complement strand
CGAGCCTCAGCCGCATCAAAAGCGCCGATATATTGACGACATATGCGACACAATCGACGGTAAAAGCCCAACCGTATTGGGCTTTACGCTTGACGAAATCGATGAAAAGCCGCTTTATATCTTTGACCAGCTCGACTACAGCTACAGCAGTGCGCCCTCTGCGCTCAAATGCGCTCTTGCGGCGGGCAAATATGCGTTTTTCGACCTCAAGAGGAACTACACCGGTATGCTTCGTGTGAAATTCAAGGCCGACAAAGCGGCGAAAATTTTTATAGCCTTTGACGAAAAGCTGGTGGACAACAAAATCAACCATCAAAGCTGGCAGACCGTCAATGTCGTTCAGCTGACCGCAAAGGGTGAAAGAGACTTTTCGTTTTTCGAGGTTTACGGCTTCCGCTATGCCGGAGTTTTTGTAATTGACGGCGAAATAGAGCTTGACGAATTAAGCGTTATCGAATATAAAAACCCGATAAAAAATCCACCGGTGCTTAAATGCGACGACCCGCAGGTTCAGGGCATTTACACCGCGGCTGTCGAAACACTGCGACAAAACTCGGTTGATATTTATATGGACTGCCCCACGCGCGAGCGCGCCGGCTGGCTGTGTGACAGCTATTTTTCGGCACAAGCCGAATATGCCTTCACCGGCAGAAGCGATGTCGAGGACGACTTTGTCGAAAACTATCTTTTGCAAACCTGCAAATATCAGCCATACGGTATGCTTCCGATGTGCTACCCGTCCGACCACTACAACGGTAGTCATATTCCGCAATGGGCGATGTGGTTTGTACTGCAAATCGAGCAATATGCCAAGCGAAAGCCCTCGTTTGACGTCAGCCGCTTTGAAGAAACGGCATACACCCTTTTGGGCTATCTTGCGCGGTTTGAAAACGAATACCGCCTGCTTGAAAACCTGCCCGGCTGGAACTTTGTCGAGTGGTCAATGGCCAACAACTGGGTCAGCGGAGTGAACTTCCCCACGAATATGCTGTACAGTGAGATGCTGTGCGTTATCGGACGGCTGTTCAATGATAATCTGCTTATCGACAAGGCCGCCAAAATACGCGATGCTATAGTTCTGCTTTCCTACAACGGCACATTCTTCTGCGACCAAGCACATCGAGACGACGACGGCAAGCTTGTAACCTACCCCGACCGCATAACCGAGGTATGCCAGTACTATGCCTTCCGTTTCCGCGTTGCCGACCGTGAAAGCTTCCCCAAGCTTTACGAAATCATGACTACCGATTTTTACCCCAACACCACCATGTGGGAAAATATTCCAAAGGTCAACGCCTTTATCGGCATGTACATTCGTATGGAGCTGCTCCACGAATGGGGACTGGACGAAATGCTGGTCAAAGAGGTCAAAGACTTTTTCGGACACATGGCTCAGGTTACCGGCACACTGTGGGAACACAAAAACATGATGCAGGGCAGCTTGAATCACGGCTTTGCTTCCTATGTCGGCGCATTACTGCTTGATATTTTCAACAAATAAACCGACAAGGAAATAACAATGTTTATAAAAGCAAAACCCATCTGGCTAAAGGCTCTTGACAAGGAAATGAACATTCAGGCGCTTTTCACCTGCGAATTCTACGGAGGTGAAAGCGCCGAGCTGAAAATCACCGGTGCGACTGCCTATCGCGTATACATAAACGGCAAGCTTTTGCATTACGGCCCCGCACGCACCGCCGGCGGCTATGCGCGTGTTGATATTGTGCCGATTCCGAGTGAAATGCTGTGCGAGCACAATCTGCTGCGAGCGGTCAGACGGATTTTACGTTTTTTGACATATACGGCTACCGTTACGCGGCAATATTTGTTATCGACGGCGAAATAGAGCTTAACGGCTTTTCGGTCATCGAGTACAAAAACCCGCTGAGCGGCGCACGCACACTCAACTGTACCGACCCCGTAATACAGAATATTTACAGTGCCGCGCTTGAAACCGCGCGTCAGAACACTGTCGATCTTTACATGGACTGCCCCACGCGCGAACGTGCCGGCTGGCTTAACGACAGCTACTTTTCGGCTCAGGCCGAATTTGCCGTAACCGGAAAAACCGTTGTCGAGGACGCCTATATTGAAAATTGCCTGCTGCATTCCTGCCCCGACATTCCCGAAGGAATGCTTCCGATGTGCTACCCCTCCGACCACTTCAACAAAAACTTCATCCCGCAATGTGCAATGTGGTTCATTTTGGAGCTGGAGCAATACGTGCAGAGAAACCCGAATTTTGACATAAACCGCGCAAAAGCCGTTTCCGACGGTATTTTGAAATTCTTTGCCGACTACGAAAACGAATACGGTCTGCTTGAGGATTTGCCCGCATGGAGCTTTATCGAATGGTCCAAGGCCAACGAATGGGTCAGCGGCGTTAATTTTCCGTCCAACATGATGTATTGTGCAGCAATGCGCGCCATCGGACGTCTGTACGGCGACAAGAGCCTTATCGAAAAAGCCGAAAAGCTGCGCGAAGCCATAATTTCGATTTCATATAACGGCAATTTTTTCCGTGACCAGGCTCACCGCGACGACAACGGCAAGCTGATTGCATACCCCGACCGCATAACCGAGGTATGCCAGTACTATGCTTTTCGTTTTCTTGTCGCAGAGCCTGCGGATTTTCCCGAGCTGTACCGAACAATGCTGGCGGATTTCTACCCAAACACACCGCTGTGGGAAAACATTCCGAAGGTCAATTCCATTCCCGGCATGTATCTGCGTCTGGAGCTGCTCAAGGAATGGGGCAAGGACGAAATGCTGATTAAAGAAATTACCGACTTTTTCGGTCACATGGCGCAAATCACCGGCACACTGTGGGAAAACAAATACATTCACCAAGGCAGCTTGAACCACGGTCTGGCAGCCTATGTCGCCGCCATGCTGCTGCACGTTTACAATAAACAGTAAAAGTATATAAAGCAAAGAGGCTGTATCAAATGCAATAAAAGCGTTTGATACAGCCTCGTTATTCTATTTTACAAGCCCCAAAAGACAGTCGCCGCACCCGGTTATCACCACCGCGATACAGCCGACGGCTATGCCGACAAGCTGAGCTTTGGTGAGGCGCTCCTTGAAAAGCACCTTACCCGCAATCGTCGAAAGAATAACCATGCCGCCGTTGCTCACGGGAAAGAAAATCACACTCGGAATAATACTCGACAAGCTGAGATTTAATCTTATGTATGCGCAGCTTGCGGCGCCGCTCATCAGCACAAAGGCAAGGATTTTGCCCGAAGGCTTAAGCATTTTGCTGTCTTTTCGGCTTTTGATAATACCGAACATGAAAAACAGCACCGCCGACACAATTGCCGCCGTCAGAAGCATTACCTCGTGCTCGTCGGAAGCCGAGGACTTGCCGAACAGCTTATGCAAAATTCCGACAAAGCCGCCCGCCAAGAAAAACGCAAGGCAATAAAGCATCCACCTTTTTGTAAGCTTTTCTTTGCTCTTTTTGGGGTTCACGCACAGCACCAGCGAAACAAAAAGCAATGCCATGCCGCAAAGCTGAAGCACGCTTACGGCTTCGTTGCAGTAAACCACTCCGAATGCCGTCGCAATGACGAACGCACAGCTTCCGATAAGTGTGCTGAGCGAAACCGGGCCGTTTGCCATCGCCTGAGTTTTGGAAAGCAGAAACGCAAACAAAATCACACCGTATATCGCGCCGTAAATAATTGCTTCGATATTGAAGCTGTTATCCGAAATTACCAAAAGGCCGCACAGCACGGCAAGCACGTTTACAGCGCCGTTCCGATGGCGTTAAAGGTGGAAGATATTCAGGAAATCGTGCGCCTTGTCAAAGAAACCGGGCTTACTTACATGATGGGCGAAACCGGCATATATCGTCCGGCGTCCATATTCTGCCGCAAAAATACGCTACCGGCGAAATGGGCGAAATGGTGTACGCCGAAGCGCCGATTCAGATTGTCAAGCGCCTGCCCAAGGAGCTGGAAAATCAGCATACCGGACACGCCGGCACACATAAATTCATGGTTGACGATTTCTGCCAAGCATACGCCACCGGCAAGCTTTCGCCCACCAACGCATGGCAAGCGGCGCGGTACAACATTCCCGGTCTTATCGCCCATCAAAGCGCAATTAACGGCGGTGTAACGATAGAT